>NZ_JAMNDD010000004.1:203472-423474 GCF_051812965.1 Salmonella sp. NW1250
GCAGGGTTTTTTGTATCTGAAGCCTGACGAGGATGAGAACCTCCGGGGGCAAGAGGTTCGACCCGAGCGAAGCGAGAGAACGTTGCGTCAGCAACGGCCCGCAGGGCGAGCCACGCAGTGGCGAGTCATCCTCTATCACCGACCAAATTCAGAAACCCTGCTCAACGAGCAGGGTTTTTTGTATCTGAAGCCTGACGAGGATGAGAACCTCCGGGGGCAAGAGGTTCGACCCGAGCGAAGCGAGAAAACGTTGCGTCAGCAACGGCCCGCAGGGCGAGTCATCCTCTATCACCGGCAGGTTGACGCTCTCACCACCAGTTCAGGCATGATCCCGTCGCTGTAGCTGATCTTCTCACCCGACAGAACGGCAAACAGGAGCGTGATTGCCTGTCGCGCCACCTCATCAAGATGCATATTCACTGCCGTCAGCGGCGGCAGCGATTCGCGCGCGCGGATACCATCATAGCGGGTGACCACGCGCATCTGCTCCGGGATAGCTACTGCCTGTTCCTGAAAAGCGCGTACCGCGCCGCTGGCAAAGGTGTCGATCAGCACCAGCACGCCGTCAACGTCGGGATGCGCCTGTAATAGCTGCTGCGCGGCCTGGTAGCCGGCATTTTCACCCTCGCTTTCATTGAGAGAGTAGACGACGGGGGCCTGGCGCCCCGCGCACCAGCGCTGGTAAGCCGCTTCGCTCTCCAGAACTGATGTTCGCCGAGTGTTACCGACAAATAACGCACATTTGCTGGCGCCGGAGGCCTCCAGATGCGTTAGCAGAAGCTGTGCTGTTGCCGCCGAGTGCAGCTCAACCCACGGCACAGGCGTGTCGGTCCCCGGCGTGCGGCCAATGGTGACGCAAGGAATGCCCGCTTGCACCAGCGCCTGGAGCTGCGGGTCGTTCTCCGCCGGCTCAATCAGGATCGCCGCGTCAAAGCTGACGGCATCCAGTGGATTTGCCCCCGGCGGCACCAGAATCAGCGCATGCTGTTTTTCCAGCGCCATCATCGCGGACGTTAACGCCACCTCCATCATAAATCCCAGTCGTGACGCGCCGGAGGCAATCGCCAGCGGCACCGAAGAGAGCAAGGCAATGGTATTGGTTTTGCCGGTTCGCAACTGGCGGGCGCGAATATTCGGCGTGTAGTTGAGCGCAGCAATGGCCTCTTCAATACGCCGTCGCGTCTGCGGCTCGACAAAGCGGGTGTTGTGCAATGCATTGGATACCGTCCCTGGCGATACGCCTGCATGGCGGGCAACATCAATCAACTTTGCGCGTTTTTTATTTTGAACAGCCATCTGCTTCCTGACCTGCGAAAATTTGCGCACAGGGTAGCATATTTACCAGACGGTAACGTTTGCTTTTTTTCGATGGTGATCGTAAAAAACTCTTCATTAAAACGTTTTAATGGGGTATTTTGGCGCAAATTTATTCCTCAGGAGGCGATGTGGCACACTTAACTCAGGATTCGACTTTCACCCTTGGACGCCGTCCGGCGGGCCTTATCTACGCTGATAAAGCGAAGAGCTTTGGCGGCTATACGCTTTTTGCGCCGCAAACCGCCGAAGGGCGGGTTTATCTGGTGGACGAGCAGGGCGAAGTCGCGCATCAGTGGCAGCTTCCGGTTCGCGCCGGGCGTGATGCGGTGCTGCTGCCGAACGGTAATCTGGGTTATAACGGCAGCCACCGCGCTTCAGCGAACCTCTATCCGGCGTGGGATCTCTGGCACGGCGGCGACTTCTACGAAGTGACGCCGGATAACGAAATCGTCTGGCATTACGAAGATATTTACCATCACCATGATGCGCAATGGTTGGCGAACGGTAATCTGCTGTATACCGCCGCGTCGCCGTTGCCTGCCGATATCGCCGCCCGTGTTACCGGCGGCGACCCGCGACGTGATGCGCCGGACGGCGTGATTCAGAGCGACGTCGTCAAAGAGGTCAATCGCGACGGTGAAGTGGTCTGGGAATGGCGTGCCTGGGAGCATTTGAATCCGGAAGATTTCCCGATTCATGATATTTTCGACCGCCGCCACTGGCCGATGATTAACGGCCTGTCCGTCACCCGTGATGGCCTGGTACTGATGAGCCTGCGTACCACTTCCGGCGTCATTGCCGTGGATAAAGAGAGCGGGAAGGTTATCTGGCATGCAGGGCCGGAAGTCGTAGCGCAGCAGCACACGCCGGTTGAGATGGAGAACGGGTCGATTCTGGTTTTCGATAACGGCAACCTGCGTCCCGGCGTCACCTCGCCGCATTCCACGGTGCTGGAGTTCGATCCGCAGACCAAAGCGATTACCTGGCAGTATCGCGATATCTTCCCGCCGGCGTTTTTCTCGCCGTATATGGGGAGCGCGCAGCGGCTGGCGAACGGCAACACCTTTATCTGTGAATCGGCATTTGGCCGCCTGTTTGAAGTCACCCCGGAAGGCGAAACGGTATGGGAATATATCATTCCGTTCTTTAATGAATATCCGGAGCACCTCAGTAAAGGCATTATTCCTGGAAAACAGAACAGCGCCTTCCGTGCGCATCGCTATGCCGCTGATGCCATTAGTTGGTTGAAATAATACAGACCGCCAGCCCGCGCTGGCGGTTATTTTTTTGATGTTTTATGGGAGTTAATCATGCCGCAACCTGGCCTTACTACGCCGGATAACGATGCATTACCCTGGCAAACCACCTTACTTTTGGCGCTTCAGCATGTGCTGGTCGTTGCCGCCACCCCCATTACCTCCGTCTTTCTGATCGCCAAAGCGCTCCACTTTACCGATACGGTGACCGCCTCGGTACTTAGCGCGACCTTTCTGATGTGCGGTCTGGGCGCTATTTTGCAAAGCCTGGGTGTGAAAGGGGTGGGCGCGCGTTTGCCGTTTATTATGGTACCGGGGGGCGCGCCGATTGCGATTTTCGTTGCGATCGCTTTACAGACCAATATCCAGACCGCGATTGGCGCCGTAATTCTGACCTCGCTGTTCTACTTTATCGCGTTGCCGATTTTCCGCCGCTGCCTGCACCATTTTCCCCCCTTTATCATTGGCATCATGCTGCTAATGGTGTCGATTAACCTTATTCGCCTGTACGGCGGGTTGATCATTGGCCAGCCAGGGAGCGCCGACTTCGCTCATCCAACCAGTATCATTTTATCGCTGGGAACTATCCTGATAACGCTGATTTTCGCGCTGGCGTTTAGCGGTATTTTGCGCCAGCTGGCGGTGATGTTCGGCCTTTTAGCGGGAACGCTGCTGGGAATGGCGCTGGGCAGCACCGATTTTAGCGGTGTTAGTCACGGGCCGCTGTTTAGTTTCCCACAGCTTTTGCCGTTCGGCTGGCCGATTTTTGATCTCTCCGCCTCGCTACCGTTACTGATTTACGCGGTCATCTCTATGGCTGAAGCAACCGGGCAAACGATTGCGACCGCGGAAATAGTCAATTCCACGCAAAATGTGCAGCAGACGATTCCACGTACCATTCGTGGTGATGCGGTAATGTCGCTGCTGGGGGGGATTTTTGGCACCTCCTTAATTATCACCTCCGGCGAAAATATTGGGGTGGTACGCACCACTAACGTGAAATCGCGTTTCGTGACTGCGGCTGCCGGAGGATTGTTAATCCTGATTGCCATATTCGCGCCGCTGGTACGTCTGGCGACCTGTCTGCCAGGTTCGGTGGTTTGTGGTACGGCGGTGATTGTGTTCAGCATTATCGGGGTGATTGGTATCGATATGATCGCTCGTGAACCGTTGCACACACCGGGCAAAACCTACGCGCTGGCAATGGGGCTGGCGATGGGCATGCTGCCTATTCTGGTGCCGGGTCTTTATCAAAATTTCCCTTCAGGCGTGCAGATGGTGTTTGGTAACGGCATGGCGGCGGGGACGTTGACGGCGATTCTGGTGAACTCGTTGTTTAACTGGAGCGAAAAGCGCACGCAGGCCAGGGTCAAAAGTTAGTTTTTGTGATCGCGGTAGGCCGCACGACGGCCTACTTATTTACAATTTTGTGACATATTCGATGGTGTTTTTCAATGTCCGGGTAACTCTTTTTTGCACACGGCTTATGGATAACCTCAGCATTTTCGCCTGTGCGTTTTAGCGTTAGTGGTATTAATCGCTCAGATAATCAACATATCGAAAGAAATTTTTCAATTAATGTCTAATTGTTAATCACTAACTGTTGCAAAATATTAAGTGAATAACTCTGCCTTTCTGCCTATAGCACAAATTTCCCTGCTGAAAATACCCTTCTGAACTTTTTTTAATCTTTGTTTGTTAATTCTCACCGTTGTTGTAAAAGCTGGTTACCTGTATTGACGTTTTGACATTCTATTGACAGATTGTAGGGAATGAGGGGCATTTTATGGAGAATCCGCACTGCAACTCAGTCGATTATGCGAACGGAATCCCCACCTCTCACTACTGACCTGACCAGGTAAAAAACAAAAAAGGCCGGGCGGTAAAAGCCTTTGCAAAGGGCAAAACAACATACATCACAATTGGAGCAGAAGAATGAGTATTTCCTTGAAGAAGTCAGGGATGCTGAAGCTTGGTTTGAGCCTGGTGGCCATGACCGTTGCAGCAAGCGTGCAGGCCAAAACCCTGGTTTATTGTTCAGAAGGCTCGCCGGAAGGCTTTAACCCACAGCTCTTTACGTCTGGCACCACCTATGATGCCAGTTCCGTACCTATCTATAACCGTCTGGTTGAATTCAAAACCGGCACCACGGAAGTGATCCCGGGTCTTGCTGAGAAGTGGGATATCAGCGAAGACGGTAAAACCTATACGTTCCACCTACGTAAAGGGGTGAAATGGCAATCCAGCAAGGATTTCAAACCCACGCGCGAGCTGAACGCCGATGATGTCGTGTTCTCTTTTGACCGGCAGAAAAACGAGCAGAACCCGTACCATAAAGTGTCTGGCGGCAGCTATGAATACTTTGAAGGCATGGGGCTGCCGGATCTGATTAGCGAAGTGAAGAAGGTAGACGATCACACGGTGCAGTTTGTGCTGACGCGTCCGGAAGCGCCGTTCCTTGCCGATTTAGCCATGGACTTCGCCTCTATTCTTTCCAAAGAATATGCTGACAACATGCTGAAAGCCGGTACGCCGGAAAAAGTGGATCTGAACCCGGTCGGCACTGGCCCGTTCCAACTGGTGCAATATCAGAAAGACTCCCGCATTCTCTACAAAGCCTTTGACGGCTACTGGGGCACGAAGCCGCAGATTGACCGTCTGGTCTTCTCCATCACGCCTGACGCCTCTGTGCGTTACGCCAAACTGCAGAAGAACGAATGTCAGGTGATGCCGTATCCGAACCCGGCGGATATTGCGCGCATGAAAGAAGATAAAAACATCAACCTGATGGAGCAGGCCGGTCTGAACGTGGGTTATCTCTCCTATAACGTACAGAAAAAACCGCTGGATGATGTCAAAGTTCGCCAGGCGTTGACCTATGCCGTGAATAAAGAGGCCATCATCAAAGCCGTTTATCAGGGCGCGGGCATTGCGGCGAAAAACCTGATCCCGCCGACAATGTGGGGTTACAACGACGATATTAAAGACTATGGCTACGATCCGGAAAAAGCGAAGGCGCTGCTGAAAGAAGCCGGTCTGGAAAAAGGCTTCACCATCGATCTGTGGGCGATGCCGGTACAGCGTCCCTATAACCCGAATGCGCGTCGTATGGCGGAAATGATCCAGGCGGACTGGGCGAAGATTGGCGTTCAGGCCAAAATTGTCACCTATGAATGGGGCGAATACCTCAAGCGCGCTAAAGATGGCGAGCACCAGACGGTGATGATGGGCTGGACCGGCGATAATGGCGATCCGGATAACTTCTTCGCCACGCTGTTCAGCTGCGATGCCGCCCAGCAAGGCTCCAACTATTCAAAATGGTGTTATAAGCCGTTTGAAGACCTGATTCAGCCTGCGCGTGCGACCGACGACCATAACAAGCGTATTGAGCTCTATAAACAGGCCCAGGTTGTGATGCATGACCAGGCGCCAGCGCTAATCATCGCTCACTCCACGGTTTATGAGCCAGTGCGTAAAGAAGTTAAAGGCTATGTGGTTGATCCATTAGGCAAACATCACTTCGAAAACGTCTCTGTCGAATAATTAAAAGAGCGCTGCGCCCCGGTGTTGTGTAGGCCGGATAAGCGCAGCGCCATCCGGCGTAATGCTTTATCCGCGATGCAGTTTGCGTGGGATAAGATTTGTGAGCAATACAGACTCACGGTTCCAGGCCGTGCGTCATGAGAGAGAATTCGGGTTATGTTGCAGTTCATTCTCCGACGTTTGGGACTCGTTATCCCGACGTTTATCGGTATTACCCTTCTCACCTTTGCCTTTGTCCACATGATCCCCGGCGATCCGGTGATGATCATGGCGGGTGAGCGAGGTATTTCCCCTGAGCGTCATGCTCAACTGCTGGCTGAACTCGGTCTTGATAAACCGATGTGGCAGCAGTACCTCCATTATATCTGGGGGGTGATGCATGGCGATTTAGGCATCTCGCTGAAAAGCCGAATCCCCGTGTGGGACGAGTTCGTACCTCGCTTTAAAGCGACGCTGGAACTTGGCGTCTGCGCCATGATTTTTGCCGTCGCCGTGGGGATTCCGGTGGGCGTGCTGGCCGCAGTGAAGCGCGGTTCTATCTTCGATCACACTGCCGTTGGCCTGGCGCTGACCGGTTACTCTATGCCTATCTTCTGGTGGGGCATGATGCTGATCATGCTGGTCTCCGTCCACTGGAACCTGACGCCGGTTTCCGGGCGCGTGAGCGATATGGTGTTCCTTGATGATACCAATCCGTTGACTGGCTTTATGCTGATCGACACCGCTATCTGGGGCGAAGAGGGTAACTTTATTGATGCGCTGGCGCATATGATCCTGCCTGCGATGGTGCTCGGCACAATCCCGCTGGCCGTCATTGTGCGTATGACCCGTTCGTCGATGCTGGAAGTGCTGGGGGAGGATTACATCCGTACCGCACGCGCCAAAGGGTTGACCAGGATGCGCGTCATTATCGTCCATGCTCTGCGTAACGCCATGCTGCCAGTCGTCACCGTGATCGGCCTGCAGGTCGGGACGCTGCTGGCGGGCGCGATTCTGACAGAAACTATCTTCTCGTGGCCCGGTCTGGGGCGCTGGCTGATCGATGCGCTGCAACGCCGCGATTATCCGGTAGTGCAGGGCGGCGTGTTACTGGTAGCGACGATGATTATTCTCGTCAACCTGCTGGTAGACCTGCTGTACGGCGTGGTGAACCCGCGTATTCGGCATAAGAAGTAAGGGGCCATCATGTCACAGGTTACTGAAAATAATGTTAATGCCGCACCGGCGCCCATGACGCCATTGCGGGAGTTCTGGCACTATTTTAAACGCAACAAAGGCGCGGTCGTCGGGCTGGCGTATGTTCTCATCGTGATCCTGATTGCGGTGTTTGCCAACTTTATTGCGCCGTACAACCCGGCAGAGCAGTTCCGTGATGCGCTGCTGGCGCCGCCGGTCTGGCAGGAAGGCGGCAGTTGGGCGCATATTCTGGGAACGGATGATGTTGGTCGCGATGTCCTCTCGCGCCTGATGTATGGCGCGCGTTTGTCACTGCTGGTCGGCTGTCTGGTGGTCGTCCTGTCGCTGGTAATGGGGATTATTCTCGGCCTGGTCGCGGGCTACTTCGGCGGTCTGGTCGATAACATCATCATGCGCGTGGTCGATATTATGCTGGCCCTGCCGAGCCTGCTGCTGGCGCTGGTGCTGGTGGCGATCTTCGGCCCCTCCATCGGCAACGCTGCGCTGGCGTTGACGTTTGTGGCGCTGCCGCACTATGTCCGCTTAACTCGCGCGGCGGTTCTGGTAGAGGTGAACCGCGATTATGTGACTGCCTCCCGCGTGGCGGGCGCAGGCGCAATGCGTCAGATGTTCGTCAATATTTTCCCGAACTGCCTTGCGCCGCTGATTGTTCAGGCGTCACTGGGCTTCTCTAACGCCATTCTCGATATGGCCGCCCTCGGCTTTCTTGGCATGGGCGCACAGCCGCCAACGCCGGAGTGGGGCACCATGCTCTCTGACGTATTGCAGTTCGCGCAAAGCGCCTGGTGGGTGGTGACCTTCCCGGGGCTGGCGATTCTGCTGACGGTACTGGCATTTAACCTGATGGGTGACGGTCTGCGTGACGCGCTCGATCCCAAACTGAAGCAGTAAGAGGTTCGAGATGGCGTTATTAAATGTAGATCAATTATCGGTGCACTTCGGTGACGAAGGGACACCGTTCAAAGCCGTCGACCGCATTAGCTACAGCGTGAAGCAGGGTGAGGTGGTCGGTATTGTCGGCGAGTCTGGTTCCGGCAAATCCGTCAGCTCGCTGGCGATTATGGGGCTTATCGATTACCCAGGCCGCGTGATGGCGGAAAACCTGCTCTTTAACGGACAGGATCTGAAGCGCATTTCCGAGAAGGAACGTCGCAACCTGGTGGGCGCTGAAGTGGCGATGATTTTCCAGGACCCGATGACCAGCCTCAATCCTTGCTATACCGTTGGCTTTCAGATTATGGAAGCCATCAAGGTACATCAGGGCGGGAACAAGAAAACCCGTCGTCAGCGAGCGATTGACCTGTTGAACCAGGTGGGCATTCCCGATCCGGCTTCTCGTCTGGATGTCTATCCGCACCAGCTTTCTGGCGGCATGAGTCAGCGTGTGATGATTGCGATGGCAATAGCCTGTCGACCAAAGCTGTTAATTGCCGATGAACCGACCACGGCGCTGGATGTGACCATTCAGGCGCAAATTATTGAGCTGCTGCTGGAGTTGCAGCAAAAAGAGAACATGGCGCTGGTGCTGATTACCCATGACCTGGCGCTGGTGGCGGAAGCGGCGCACAAAATTATCGTCATGTACGCCGGGCAGGTCGTCGAAACAGGCGCTGCGCAGGATATTTTCCGCGCGCCGCGTCATCCGTATACCCAGGCATTGCTACGTGCCTTACCAGAGTTTGCGCAAGATAAAGCGCGTCTGGCGTCGCTGCCGGGCGTGGTGCCGGGGAAATATGACCGACCGACGGGTTGTCTGCTTAACCCTCGCTGCCCCTACGCCACGGACAGATGTCGTGCGGAAGAACCTGCTCTCAACCAACTGGACGATGGACGTCAGTCAAAATGTCATTACCCACTCGATGATGCCGGGAGGCCCACACTATGAGTACGCATGAGGCCACCTTGCAACAGCCGCTGTTGCGGGCTATCGACCTGAAAAAACACTATCCGGTGAAGAAGGGGATCTTTTCTCCGGAACGGCTGGTAAAAGCGCTGGACGGCGTGTCGTTTAATCTCGAACGCGGTAAAACGCTGGCCGTAGTGGGGGAGTCCGGTTGTGGAAAATCCACACTGGGTCGCCTGCTGACGATGATTGAAACGCCAACCGGCGGCGAGCTTTATTACCAGGGGCAGGATCTGCTCAAACACGATCCGCACGCGCAGAAACTGCGGCGGCAGAAAATTCAGATTGTGTTTCAGAACCCCTACGGTTCCCTGAACCCACGCAAGAAAGTGGGGCAAATTCTGGAAGAGCCGTTGCTGATCAATACCAGCCTGAGTAAAGCGCAGCGTCGTGAAAAAGCGCTGGCGATGATGGCGAAGGTGGGGCTGAAAACCGAGCACTACGACCGCTATCCGCATATGTTCTCCGGCGGCCAGCGTCAGCGTATCGCTATCGCCCGCGGTCTGATGCTTGATCCGGACGTAGTGATTGCCGACGAACCGGTCTCCGCGCTCGACGTGTCGGTGCGCGCCCAGGTGCTGAACCTGATGATGGATTTGCAACAGGAGTTGGGGCTGTCTTATGTCTTTATCTCGCACGACCTGTCGGTGGTGGAACACATCGCCGATGAAGTAATGGTCATGTACTTAGGCCGCTGCGTGGAGAAAGGGACCAAAGAGCAGATTTTTAACAATCCACGTCATCCCTATACCCAGGCGTTGCTCTCCGCCACGCCGCGGCTGAATCCGGACGATCGCCGTGAGCGGATTAAGCTGACCGGCGAGTTGCCGAGTCCGCTGAACCCGCCGCCGGGCTGCGCCTTCAACGCCCGCTGCCGCCGTCGCTTCGGACCCTGTACGCAGTTACAGCCGCAGCTTAAAGAGTACGACGGCCAGTTGGTGGCCTGCTTTGCCGTCGATCAGGATGAAAATCCGCAGAAACCGCTGAGTTAATTGCGTTTTATGCCGGATGGCGGCTGCGCCTTATCAAGCCTACACCGTACCTGTAGGCCTGGTAAGCGTAGCGCCACCGGGCATGGCTCTCCGGTACGACTTATTCAATCAATTTTAATAACGGCGACAGGCACAACAATATTCCATATAACAGAATAAGCCAGGTTTTCAGGCCGCGTAATTTTTCCAGTTGCGCTACTTTATAAATCAGGAAAAAAGGAATAATACACGCGACAATGCCATAAAGCGGACTGCCTAACTGGAAAAAGACCAATACTGAGACGCGAAACGAAACCCAAATAACCAGAGTAACCACGATAAAGACACAGATTCCAGATGTCAGTAACAGTGGGTTGACGTTTTTGACATCCATAATACGACTCAATACATTCAGTACAATACCTTTAAGCGCTTCGTGAAAACCTAAATAAATACCAAAGAACGCGGTAAGTACGGCAAAAATATTGAGGATGGTAGAGGTAATGTGGATGATATGGCCAGGGATTACCTGAGCTGCCAGCGCAAGGGCGGAAATATTCTGCTCGAATGCTGACACCGCCTCTTCATGACTAATCGAAAAGGTAAACGAGAACGAGAAAAAGAGAATAATGGCAATCAGCGTAATATAGCTAATGCGATGCGTGCGAATCGCCATCCGGGTGGCCAGCACACGGTCAGGTTCGCGCTTACGATAGGCGATGTTCATTGGGTTTAGCACCTGAATGAAGACCGCAGAAAAGAAGCAAAATGGGATAGTGAGCAGTACGTCGCGAAAGAAAACCGATGCGGCGGGAAAGGCGGAAATATTATCAAGGTTCCAGTGTGGGATCATAGCGAAACCGAATATCAGAATGATCCCGACTTTTACCACCACCATCGGGCCGGAAATTTTAAATAATAACTTTTCCCCGCCGGAGGCAATCGCCACCAGCACGGCGAAAATCGCGACTTTATAGATAATAGACTGCGAAAGATCGGCCTCAGTAAGGCCGAAGGTTTTGATATAGGAGGCGCTATCAAACACCACCGACAGGGAATAAATAAACACCCCGTGGATAATCATAAGAAAATAGATTACACCGAGAAAAATGCCCCAGTTTTTGCCAAGATAGTGACTGATAATATCCGTATAATCGTCACAGGTTTCGCTTTCAGATAACGTTTTTAGATAAATATCCTGCACAATATAGGTAGCGGGATAGGCGATGATAAAAGCGGTAATAAATACCCAGATCCCCTTGAGACCGATTTGTACTGGCATTAAGACGGTACCGGCGCCGATCGCCATTCCGATACACAAGAGCACCCAGCCAAAATCATATTTTGTAAACGGTAATCTCGTTGAAAGCGGTGTGGTCGTAGCGTTACTGTTATTTAATGGTAATGTGTCGTCCTGCATAGAGCCCCCTGCCCAAAATATACGCAGCTCTCTCATAAAGAATGCTGCCTATAACCAGGCTATAGTGCCTTGATACCCGATGCGGCAAACCGGTGACAGCGGTTCGCCGAGCAATCGTCAGAATGCTGCTTTTCTGCTGGCGTGTTCAAGGTCATGAATAATATCGTCGGGATCTTCAGGTCCCGCTGAAAGACGGATAAGTTCGTCGGTAATACCTGCTTTTAGCCATTCCTCTGGCGCAACAGGCGAATATGTCATAGACGCAGGATGCTGAACGAGGGTTTCGGTATCACCGGGACTGGCCGCGAGGAGGCATAATTTACAGAATTGAGCGGCTGACTGCCAGCCTCAGAAATGCTGAATGTATTCTGGCAAATAAAAGTAATCGTCTGCGAAGCGTCACGCAGATTGCACGTTAGCGCCGTGCCGGGACGGGGATTTTGCCGTAATATCAGCAGCAAGCCGGGTTTACCCGGTGAGGCGCAATGTTGCGGGGGCTTGATCCCCGGCGGCATAGGTTGCTGGATAGAGAAAACCCCCGCACGTTGACTGGTATAAACCTGGCAACCTGACGGGGGCTAACTTGAACCTCAACACATCAAGGATAGCCGCGAACGGTTGCCATTGCAACAAGGCGGCTATATGACGCTTACGCAGTTGGGCGTGGCCTTCTGGCACGATCTGGCGGCGCCGATCATTGCTGGCATTATCGCCAGTGTGATCGTCAACTGGCTACGTGACAGGAAGTAACGCGTTTTGAGCGTCTGTCCGCCGTAATGGCAACATGCGCCCGAACCAGGCCGCAGGGGAAACCTTGCGGCCTTTTTCGGTTTACTGTGGGTAAGGCACCCAGTCGCCGCCATTCAGACGAACGTAGGGCTTACCCTGGTACTGAATCACCACCGCATTAGCGTTTTCTGAAACCGGCGCGGTTTGCGGCAGATTGCTGGTCAGCTTGTTCCAGTTCACACTGTCTTCGGTAAAGAGCTTACCGTCCACGGCGCGTACGACCAGTTCGGAAATCGCCAGGTAGCTGCTCGGCTGATTAATATCAATCGGCGCGCCCTCATGCGGGGCTTTCATGCCAAAAAATTTCACGCCCGCCGGGACGTTGGTGATGGAGGGGCTGGGAATATCGCGCAGGCCTGAGATCTGCATTCTGTCGCCCTTCAGCGCGCCGCCGTGCTCCGGTACGACGACCACCATCACCTTACGCCCGGATTTCTCCAGTTCGGTAAAGAAGGCGTCCAGTTCATCGAACAGTTTCTGCGCGCGGATTTTATAATCCGCCGTTTTGCTGACGCCGGGGAAGTGGTTGCCATCGTGCAGCGGCAGCAGGTTAAAGAACGTCGCGGAGCGGGAATTGGCTTCACGTTCTTCCCCTGTCAACCAGCGGTTCAGGACCGCCAGATCGTCATATACCGGCGAGCCGTCGAATGACAGCAGGGCGGTTGGCAGGCCGGACTGGTTCATCAGTTCGCTCTGCATACCGCCGTTTTCGCGAACTTCTTTCAGGAAGCCGCCAAATTCACCGTTATGATCCATCATCAGATGCTGAGTAAAACCCAGCTTCGCCAGATTATCAAACAGATAACATTCGTTATCGGCTGGTTGATAAAGTCGGGTATGCGATGGTTGACCACAGCTGGCGCGCAGCAGACGAATGGCCGCCGGGCCGCTGTAAGACGTACCGGAATTAAAGTGTTTAAACAAAATGTCAAAGTGCGACCATAGCGGATGTGACATCAAGCCTGCCGCTTCGACATCCGACCAGGAGAGCGAACAAATATTGATGACCAATAGGTCGAACGGCTGCGCATCAGGCGGAAGCTGCGCCGGGAACGTCGTTTTCCGCTTTTCTTCCGCGGCATAGAAGGTGTTCAACCAGGCGTTCAGATTCGCGGTCGTCGGCGGCGCGGTTTGCGCAGGCATATCGCCGATGACCGGCTTATCGCCCGCTGTCGCGACGGTAGCGGCCGCATTACCGCCAGTCGTCGTCACCGTATCGGTTGGCTGGCCTGCCGGCCACAGCGTAAAAACCGGGCCGGTTAATGTCAGGACATTCAGCCATACCATGATGGCGACCACAAACACCGTGACCCGAATCCACTGTGATAAAAAAAGCCAGGCAACCAGCAGTACGAAGATGGCGCCGATCATTTGCCAGTTAATAAAACGGGCGATCAGATCGAGCAGATAACCGGAGCTGAATTCCGCCACCTGCGTCCCCTGACTCATAATGCTTTGCGGGCCGGGCAGCCAGGTATCATGCCAGAACAGCGCGAAGCCGACGGGAATGGCAATCCAGTGGCGCAACCGGTGAAGGCGATACTTTGGTATTGGCATGAGCAGAAACGCCATGAATACCAGATTCAGTAAAGGATGAAAATTCAGATAGCCTGCCCACAGCAGGCCAAACTTGACCAGAAAATAGAAGTTCCAGCCGGAAAGACCGCGCCAGTACTGCCAGAGCGGAGAAGGCATTGATGGAGTTTGAGTATGCTGAGTCATTTTTTGTCTGCCTTGACTTTCGTAGCGCGGCGCAGAGTTCCGGCTGGTTTTACATAACGAGGTTTGGCAAATAGCAGCCGGGTCGTATCACTGATACGGCGTAGCGAATGACGCGCCAGATACCCCAGCGGAAAGAAAATCAGCGCGCAAAAAAGAATAATTTGCACGATATCGCTGATGGTCATCATGATGCACGCTCCGCGGTGTCGTCGAGCAGTCGCAGGGGTTCAGGAATACGACGCCAGATGCGGCCATCGTGTTCGGCATTTATTACCGGGTCGGCGCGTTTTGCCAGCGGTAGCGGCGTTCCCCACAGTTCCGGCGACAATAAGCGCATCTGCACCAGCTCGGCGCTGATTTGTTTATCTTCGAACCAGACCATACGATTAGAGAAAATATCGCCCGTCGGCAAAGGGAAAATATGGTTTAACGCGGTATCCAGATCGTTGACCCGGCAGAATGATAAAAACAGCACCAGACGGTTGCCGCCGATGGTCATAATATCGCCGGTTCGGCTTGGCCGACATAATGTTAACGCCTGCTCAACCCGAATGCCCGGTACCGGGCGCAGCGCGACCAGAACGCCTTTCCCGTCGGCGGGGAGCAGGGTGTTGCTCATCATCGTATGGATGGCATCGCAGAAGGTATCCCACGGCTGAAAACCGCGCAGTTTCAACGGCTGCGTCATCGACAGTAGCGTGGTGATGTCTTCCGGTACGTAACGGCTGAACTGCTGCCCCTGCACGCTTTCAATAAGCGTCAGGCAGCGTGAAAGCGGGGCGTTCCAGGGAATGATCATATTCGCGCCGCAGCCCAGCAGCAGGCGCTCATCGGTGGCGCGCAAACTGGCGATATTTTCGCGCACGACAATTTTCAGCGCGCTTCCCCGTTGGCGCCGCAAAGTATGAATGCGACGAGCAAGCGGCTCGATTTGGTTGTTCTGTGTAAGCGAAAAAATAATTGTCGCGGCCTGCGCCGTGCGCGCGTCGTTGAATAGCGCTTCGTTATTGTCGAAAAGCGTCCAGTGTTCCGAGAGCGGCGGCGCGCCTTCAAGGACGGCGACGTGGCTAAGAATGCGTTTTTCGTCGCTACGCGGCTGAATTGCCGTCTCCTCCTGATGGGATAGCGTCCAGCGTTCGTCCTGCTGACACAGCAATAACTGCTGTCGGGCGCTGACGCCTTTTTCGTTACACCAGAAGGCAATATCGAACAAATGTTGGTCGCCCTGAAAACGTAAACTGGCGAGGCCGAAAAGTGAGCGATACTCACCCATCAACAACGAGGACTGTTTATCGCTATTATTACAAGGGTTAATAACCAACAATGAACAGTGATGAAAACGAGTCCATTTATTCATTTTTTCCAGCCATTTATGCAGGCTTTCTGACGTTATATTCCGCCACGTGTTATTTGCACAAATAAGAATGAAAAAGTAATGCGTCGGGTTAACAGAACAAAGCAAATCGTGGGGCAAAGAGTATAGCCCTTTTTCTGAATCCGGCATGGTAAATAAGCGGATTTTCTCCGGACCGTGAGATTCATCTAATTTGATTACTTTGCCAGGATCGCCTTCCATGCCGATGACGGCGACATTTGCATTCTCCGTTTGTGACGCAATCGTTTGATTCACCAGGCTGATGGCATCTTGCTGGCGATCGGCGTTAACCCACCAGACGCCGCCGGTTGGCATATGGCGCAGTTCATCCCATAATGATGAGATGCCGAGAGAAAATACGGGGTCCACAGTGTCCCTCATGTCACTATTTTAACTGTTTATCAGTTTACTAGCGAAAGCACAGAAATAAACCTAACATTGAAATTAAAACGCATCAGATTTAGCATGTGAATCAATTTGCCCGGCAGGATGCCCTGTAACTCTGCGCTTTGCATTTTTACACATTATAAATGATGTCACGGAAAGATGAAAAATGCGCGTTCTCCCGTATTGACGACGGGGCGTAATGCTGCCAGTGAGAAATATTTAAAAAGGAGCAACCAGAATGTATAACAATGAACCTGGCGCTCAGTCCGATCCAACGTTGGGCTACACTTTTCAAAATGATTTTCTGGCATTAAGCCAGGCGTTTTCACTACCCGAAATAGATTACACCGATATTTCCCAACGCGAACAGTTGGCGGCGGCGATTAAAAGATGGCCACTCCTGGCTGAATTTGCGCAACCACATTCATTAAGGAAGCCATGAATGGCGATTCTGGGACTGCAGGGCGTGCGCGGCGGGGTGGGAACCACATCTCTCACCGCAGCACTCGCCTGGGCGTTACAAATCTTAGGGGAAAATGTCCTGGTGATTGACGCCAGCCCCGATAACCTGCTGCGCATGTCGTTTAACGTCGACTTCGTCCATCAGGGCGGTTGGGCGCGATCGTTGCTGGATGGCCAGGACTGGCGCGATGCCGGATTACGTTATACCTCACAGCTTGATCTACTGCCGTTTGGACAGCTCACCGCGCAAGAGCGGGAAAA
Organism: Salmonella sp. NW1250; assembly: GCF_051812965.1. Lineage (NCBI taxonomy): Bacteria > Pseudomonadati > Pseudomonadota > Gammaproteobacteria > Enterobacterales > Enterobacteriaceae > Salmonella > Salmonella sp. NW1250. The sequence continues at coordinate 220,076 of NZ_JAMNDD010000004.1, forward strand.
TCCGCAGGCCTGGCAGGAGACGCTGGAAGAGATCGGATCGGCTATCCAGGCGCTGAAAGCGAGCGGGCGTTATAGCTGGATTTTACTGGACTTGCCCTACGGCGCGTCACCGCTGACAGGGCAGCTGGTGAGCCTCTGCGACCATACGCTGGCGATAGCCCAGGTTGACGCTAACTGCCATATTCGCCTTCATCAGCAGGCATTGCCTGCCGGAGCGCATATTCTGATCAATGACTTACGCATTGGCAGTCAGTTACAGGACGATCTGTACCAGGTCTGGCTGCAAAGCCAGCGCCGGTTGCTGCCTATTGTGATCCATCGCGATGAGGCGATGGCGGAGTGCATGGCGTCGAAACAGCCGTTAGGCGAATATCGCAGCGATTCGTTAGCCGCCGAAGAGGTGTTAACGCTGGCGAACTGGTGCCTGCTGCATGATGCGGGCGACAAAACGTCCGCCGGGAGCCTGCGATGAGCGCCCTTTCCCGGTGGCTGCTTATCCCGCCGGTTAGCGCGCGCTTGAGCGAGCGCTATCAGGGTTACCGCCGCCACGGCGCGTCGCCGTTTAGCGCAGCGCTCGGCTGCCTGTGGACGATTCTGGCGTGGATAGTGTTTCCGCTTGAGCATCCGCGCTGGCAGCGTATTCGCGACGGGCATAAAGCGCTTTACCCGCATATTAACGCCGCCCGCCCGCGCCCGCTGGACCCGGCCCGCTACCTCATTCAGACCCTCTGGCTGGTGATGATCTCGTCGACTAAAGAACGCCATGAACCGCGCTGGCGGTCATTTGCGCGCCTGAAGGACGTTCGTGGACGTTACCATCAATGGATGGATACCTTACCGGAACGGGTGCGCCAAAAGACAACGCATCTGGAAAAGGAAAAAGAGCTGGGACATCTTAGCAACGGCGCCCGGCGTTTTATTCTGGGCGTTATCGTGACCTTTTCACTGATACTGGCGCTGATCTGTATTACGCAGCCATTTAACCCGCTATCGCAATTTATCTTTCTGCTGTTGCTGTGGGGCGTTGCGCTGTTGGTACGACGTATGCCGGGACGCTTTTCCGCGCTGATGCTCATCGTGCTGTCGCTAACGGTCTCCTGTCGTTATATCTGGTGGCGCTATACCTCGACGCTAAATTGGGACGACCCGGTCAGTCTGGTGTGCGGACTGATTCTGCTGTTTGCGGAAACCTACGCCTGGATTGTGCTGGTGCTGGGGTACTTCCAGGTGGTGTGGCCGTTAAATCGTCAACCGGTGCCGTTGCCGAAAGAGATGTCGCAGTGGCCGACGGTGGATATTTTTGTACCGACCTATAACGAAGACCTTAATGTGGTCAAAAATACCATTTACGCTTCGCTTGGCATTGACTGGCCGAAGGACAAGCTGAATATCTGGATCCTTGATGACGGCGGGCGCGAATCATTTCGTCATTTTGCCCGACATGTTGGCGTGCATTACATTGCCCGCGCCACGCATGAACATGCCAAAGCCGGCAACATCAACAATGCGCTAAAACACGCGAAAGGCGAGTTTGTGGCGATCTTCGATTGCGACCATGTGCCGACACGCTCGTTTCTGCAAATGACAATGGGCTGGTTCCTGAAAGAAAAACAGCTGGCGATGATGCAGACGCCGCATCATTTCTTCTCCCCGGACCCGTTTGAGCGCAACCTGGGACGTTTTCGTAAAACGCCTAACGAAGGCACGCTGTTTTACGGACTGGTGCAGGACGGTAACGATATGTGGGACGCCACTTTCTTTTGCGGATCGTGCGCGGTGATTCGCCGTAAGCCGCTGGATGAGATTGGCGGTATCGCCGTTGAGACGGTGACGGAAGATGCGCATACTTCGCTCCGGCTGCACCGGCGAGGTTATACCTCAGCGTATATGCGCATTCCGCAGGCGGCGGGACTGGCGACGGAAAGCCTGTCGGCGCATATCGGGCAGCGTATTCGTTGGGCGCGGGGCATGGTGCAAATTTTCCGCCTCGATAACCCTCTGTTTGGTAAAGGCTTAAAACTGGCGCAGCGGCTGTGCTACCTCAACGCGATGTTCCATTTCTTGTCCGGCATTCCGCGCCTGATCTTTCTGACCGCGCCGCTGGCTTTTCTGCTGCTGCACGCCTATATCATTTATGCGCCTGCGTTGATGATTGCGCTATTTGTGATACCGCACATGGTCCACGCCAGCCTGACTAACTCGAAGATTCAGGGCAAGTATCGTCACTCTTTCTGGAGTGAAATCTATGAAACGGTACTGGCATGGTATATCGCACCGCCGACTCTGGTCGCGTTGATCAATCCGCACAAAGGGAAATTTAACGTCACGGCGAAAGGCGGGCTGGTGGAAGAGAAGTACGTCGACTGGGTAATCTCGCGTCCGTATATCTTCCTTGTCTTGCTTAACCTGCTCGGCGTGGCGGCGGGCGTATGGCGATACTATTACGGGCCGGAAAATGAAACGCTGACCGTCATCGTTAGCCTGGTGTGGGTCTTCTACAACCTGGTCATTCTCGGCGGCGCGGTTGCGGTTTCGGTAGAGAGTAAACAGGTCAGGCGCGCGCATCGGGTCGAGATTGCCATGCCGGGGGCTATCGCCCGCGAAGATGGACATTTGTTCTCCTGTACCGTACATGACTTCTCCGACGGCGGGTTAGGCATCAAGATCAACGGTCAGGCGCAGGTGTTGGAAGGGCAGAAAGTGAATCTGTTGCTCAAACGCGGGCAGCAGGAATATGTCTTTCCAACGCAGGTGGTGCGCGTAACGGGCAATGAGGTCGGACTACAACTGATGCCGCTCACCACCAAACAACATATTGATTTTGTGCAGTGTACCTTCGCGCGCGCCGATACGTGGGCGCTTTGGCAAGATAGCTTCCCGGAAGATAAACCGCTGGAAAGCTTGCTGGATATTCTGAAGCTGGGCTTCCGCGGATATCGCCACCTCGCGGAGTTCGCGCCGCCTTCAGTAAAAGTAATTTTCCGATCGTTGACGGCGTTAATTGCCTGGATTGTATCGTTTATTCCGCGTCGCCCGGAGCGGCAAGCGGCGATACAGCCGTCGGATCGGGTTATGGCTCAGGCTCAACAATGATGATAATGCGATGAAAAGAAAATTGTCCTGGATGTGTGCGGCGGTAATAGGATTAAGCGCGTTTCCTGCTTTCATGACGGCGGCGGCGCCTGCTACGCCGCCATTGATAAATGCTGAACCCACCGAGCCTGCGCCGTCGCCCGCAACTGAGGCGCCCGTCGTGGCGCAGACCGCGCCTTCGCGCGAGGTCAAGCTGACCTTTGCGCAAATCGCGCCGCCGCCGGGCAGTATGGCGCTGCGTGGCGTTAACCCTAACGGCGGCATTGAATTTGGTATGCGCAGCGATGAAGTGGCGTCGAAAGCGGTGCTGAATCTGGAATATACGCCCTCGCCGTCGCTCCTGCCGGTTCAGTCGCAGCTCAAGGTTTATCTCAATGATGAACTGATGGGCGTACTGCCGGTGACAAAAGAGCAGTTGGGGAAAAAGACGCTGGCGCAGGTACCTATCAATCCGCTATTTATCACCGACTTTAACCGGGTGCGGCTGGAGTTTGTCGGCCACTATCGCGACGTGTGTGAAAACCCGGCCAGCAGTACTCTGTGGTTAGACATCGGGCGAAATAGCGCCCTGGATCTGACCTATAACATGCTGGCGGTGAATAACGATCTGTCCCACTTCCCGGTGCCGTTTTTTGATCCGCGGGATAACCGTCCGGTGACGTTGCCGATAGTGTTTGCTGATATGCCGGACCTGGCGCAGCAGCAGGCGGCTTCTATTGTCGCGTCCTGGTTTGGCTCGCGGGCGGGCTGGCGCGGTCAGCGCTTCCCGGTGTTGTATAATCACCTGCCGGATCGCAATGCGATCGTGTTCGCCACCAACGATCGACGCCCCGATTTCCTGCGCGATCATCCTGCGGTTAACGCGCCGGTTATCGAGATGATGAGCCATCCGGATAATCCGTATGTGAAGTTGCTGATCGTGTTTGGTCGAGATGATAAAGACCTGTTGCAAGCGGCAAAAGGTATCGCGCAAGGGAATATTCTCTTCCGTGGTTCCAGCGTGGTGGTCAACGATGTAAAACCGCTGCTGGCGCGCAAACCGTATGATGCGCCGAACTGGGTGCGTACCGATCGCCCGGTCACTTTTGGCGAGCTGAAAACCTATGAAGAGCAGCTCCAGTCGAGTGGGCTGGAGCCGGCGCCCATCAACGTTTCTTTGAATCTGCCGCCGGACCTCTATTTGCTGCGTAGCAACGGTATTGATATGGATCTCAACTACCGTTATACCTCGCCGCCGACCAAAGACAGTTCACGGCTGGATATCAGTCTGAATAACCAGTTCCTGCAAGCCTTTAGCCTTAACAGCACGCAGGAAACTAATCGACTCCTGTTGCGCTTGCCGGTACTTCAGGGACTGCTGGATGGTAAAACGGATGTGTCTATTCCGGCGCTCAAACTGGGGGCGATGAACCAACTACGTTTTGACTTCCGCTACATGAATCCGATGCCGGGCGGGTCGGTGGACAACTGTATTACCTTCCAGCCGGTACCGAATCATGTGGTGATAGGGGATGACTCCACTATCGATTTTTCGAAATATTACCACTTTATCGCGATGCCGGATTTACGCGCGTTCGCCAATGCGGGTTTCCCGTTCAGCCGGATGGCCGACTTGTCTGACACGCTGGCGGTGATGCCGAAGACCCCAACCGAAGCGCAAATGGAAACGCTGCTGAATACGGTCGGCGCCATTGGCGGGCAGACCGGTTTCCCGGCAATTAATCTGACCATCACCGATGATAGCGCTCAGATAGCCGACAAAGACGCCGACCTGCTGATTATTGGCGCTATTCCGGGCAAGCTAAAAGACGATAAGCGTATCGATCTGTTGGTGCAGGCGACACAAAGCTGGGTAAAAACCCCGATGCGGCAGACCGCTTTCCCGTCGATTATGCCGGATGAGGCCGATCGCGCGGCGGATGCGCAGTCCACCGTCACCGCCAGCGGCCCGATGGCGGCGGTGGTGGGCTTCCAGTCGCCGTTTAATGATCAGCGCAGCGTGATTGCTCTGCTGGCTGACAGCCCGCGCGGCTACCAGCTACTGAACGACGCTGTGAACGACAGCGGTAAACGCGCCGCGATGTTTGGTTCCGTGGCGGTGATCCGCGAGTCCGGCGTTCACAGTCTGCGCGTTGGCGATATCTATTACGTCGGACATCTGCCGTGGTTTGAGCGGCTGTGGTATGCGCTGGCGAATCACCCGGTGCTGCTGGCGGTACTGGCGGCCCTCAGTGTGGTATTACTGGCGTGGGTATTGTGGCGTCTGCTACGTATTCTCAGTCGCCGTCGTCTCGACCCTGACCATGAGTAACGCATGATGACTATGCTGCGCGGATGGATAACGATGATCGTCATGCTGACGGCAATAAATGCGCAGGCGGCCTGTAGCTGGCCTGCGTGGGAACAGTTCAAGAAAGATTACATTAGCCAGCAGGGACGCGTTATCGATCCGGGCGATGCGCGAAAAATTACCACCTCCGAAGGGCAAAGCTACGCCATGTTCTTTGCCCTGGCAGCGAACGATCGACCGGCGTTCGCGCAACTGTTTAACTGGACGCAAAACAATCTGGCGCAGGGATCGCTGCGTGAACATCTGCCCGCCTGGCTGTGGGGGCAAAAAGATCCCGACACCTGGTCGGTGCTGGACAGCAACTCCGCGTCCGACGGCGATATCTGGATGGCATGGTCGCTGCTGGAGGCCGGTCGTCTGTGGAAAGAGACGCGTTATACCGAGGTGGGCACGGCGTTGCTAAAACGCATCGCCCGCGAAGAGGTCGTGAATGTGCCGGGGCTGGGCTCAATGCTGCTACCTGGCAAAATCGGCTTTGCCGAGGCGAATAGCTGGCGTTTTAACCCAAGCTATCTGCCGCCGCAGTTGGCGCAATACTTTAGCCGTTTTGGCGCGCCGTGGTCGACGTTACGGGAAACCAATTTGCGGCTTTTGCTGGAAACCGCGCCGAAAGGTTTCTCGCCGGACTGGGTGCGTTATGAAAGCAAGCCAGGCTGGCAGTTGAAAGCGGAAAAGACGCTGATCAGTAGCTACGATGCGATTCGCGTCTATTTATGGGCGGGAATGATGCATGATGGCGATCCGCAAAAAGCGCGTTTACTGGCGCGATTTAAACCGATGGCGACGTTAACGATGAAAAACGGCGTTCCACCGGAGAAAGTGGATGTCGTCAGCGGGAACGCGCAAGGGACGGGGCCGGTCGGGTTTTCCGCCGCTTTACTGCCTTTCCTGCAAAATCGCGACGCCCAGGCCGTGCAGCGACAGCGGGTCGCAGACCATTTTCCTGGCAGCGATGCCTATTACAACTATGTGCTGACTCTCTTTGGACAAGGCTGGGATCAGCACCGTTTTCGCTTCACCGTCAAAGGTGAATTATTACCTGACTGGGGCCAGGAATGCGTAAGTTCACGTTAAGTCTCATGCACGCTTTTTTGCCGGCTGGCGGTCGAAACGCCTTACCTGGCAAAAGGGGCGTTTCTCGGGCATTGTTGGTGTTATCGCTTGGTATGGCGCTAACACCGCTTGCCGGCGCAGCGACCTCCGCGCAGCAACAGTTGCTGGAGCAGGTTCGGCTGGGCGAGGCCACGCACCGTGAGGACTTAGTCCGTCAGTCGCTCTATCGCCTGGAGCTGATCGACCCCAATGATCCACAGGTTATCGCCGCCCGTTTCCGCTATCTGTTGCGCCAGGGGGATAGCGACGGGGCGCAGAAGCTACTTGACCGGCTGGCGCAACTGGCGCCGGAGTCGACGGCGTATCAATCTTCCCGCACCGCGATGCTGCTCTCCACGCCGCAAGGACGCCAGTCTTTGCAGGAGGCGCGTTTACTGGCGACGACCGGCCATACTGAACAAGCGATCGCCAGCTACGACAAGCTGTTTAAAGGTTATCCGCCGGAGGGCGAACTGGCGGTCGAATACTGGACGACCGTGGCGAAATTGCCCGCCCGCCGTCACGAAGCGATTAACCAGCTACAGAAAATCAATGCCGTCAGTCCGGGTAATAACGCTCTGCAAAATGCGCTGGCGCAACTGTTGTTCGCCAGTGGGCGGCGCGATGAGGGATTTGCGGTGCTAAAACAGATGGCGAAATCCAGTACGGGACGCAGCGCGGCCTCCGCCATCTGGTACCAGCAGATAAAAGATCTCCCGGTTAGCGACGCCAGCGTAAAAGCGTTGCAAGACTATCTGACGCAGTTTAGCGAAGGCGATAGCGTGTCTGCCGCCCGCGCCCAGCTTAGCGAGCAGCAAAAACAGTTAGCCGATCCGGCGTTCCGTGCGCGCTCGCAGGGCATCGCGGCGGTTAATGCCGGAGAAGGCGGTAAGGCCATTGCGCAATTGCAGCAGGCGGTGAGCGCCCGGCAGGACGACAGCGAGGCGGTCGGCGCGCTGGGGCAGGCATACTCACAGCGTGGCGATCGCGCCCGCGCCGTCGCGCAGTTTGAAAAGGCGCTGGCGATGGCGCCGCACAGCAGCAGCCGCGATAAGTGGGAGAGTCTGCTGAAGGTCAATCGCTACTGGCTGTTAATTCAGCAGGGCGACGCGGCCTTAAAAGCGAATAATCTGGCCCAGGCGGAGCGTTTCTATCAGCAGGCGCGAGCAGTGGATAACACCGACAGCTACGCGGTACTGGGGCTGGGGGATGTGGCGATGGCGCGCAAAGATAATGCCGCCGCCGAACGTTATTATCAGCAGACGCTGCGTATGGATAGCGGTAATACCAATGCTGTACGCGGGCTGGCGAATCTTTATCGCCAGCAGTCGCCGCAAAAAGCCGCCGCGTTTATCGCTTCTCTTTCCGCCAGCCAGCGGCGCAGTATCGACGATATCGAACGCAGTCTGGAAAATGACCGTCTGGCGCAGCAGGCGGAAACGCTGGAAAGCGAGGGCAAATGGGCGCAGGCCGCAGAACTGCACCGTCGTCGGCTGGCATTAGATCCGGGGAGCGTGTGGGTGACGTACCGACTGTCACGCGATCTGTGGCAGGCCGGGCAGCACGCCCAGGCCGATGCGCAAATGCGCTCTCTGGCGCAGCAGAAGCCAAACGATCCGGAACAGGTCTATGCTTATGGACTTTATCTTTCCGGCAGCGATCGGGACCGGGCGGCGCTGGCGCATCTCAATACCCTGCCGACCAGCCAGTGGAACAGCAATATTCAGGAACTGGCGGGCCGATTGCAAAGTAACCAGGTGCTGGAAAGCGCTAACCGCTTGCGCGATAGCGGCAAAGAACGCGAAGCGGAAGCGTTGTTACGTCAGCAGCCGCCCTCTACGCGCATTGCGTTAACGTTGGCGGACTGGGCGCAGCAGCGTGGCGATAATGCGGCGGCCCGCGCCGCTTATGACGCCGTTCTGGCGCGGGAACCGGGTAATGTCGATGCCATGCTGGGGCGGGTGGAAATCGACATCGCACAGGGCGATAACGCTGCGGCGCGCGCTCAACTGGCGGCGCTGCCTGCGTCGCAAATCACCTCTATTAACATGCAGCGCCGCGTCGCGCTGGCGCAGCTCCAGCTTGGCGATATTACGGCGGCGGCGCGGACCTTTAACCGCATTACGCCGCAGGCAAAAGCACAGCCGCCATCAATGGAAAGCGCGATGGTATTGCGTGACGCCGCCGCTTTTCAGGCGCAAACGGGCGAGCCGCAGCGGGCGCTGGAGACCTACAAAGACGCAATGGTCGCCGCGGCGATTACGCCGGTTCGTCCCCAGGATAACGATACCTTTACCCGCCTGACGCGCAATGATGAAAAAGATGACTGGCTAAAACGCGGCGTGCGTAGCGATGCGGCGGAGCTGTACCGTCAGCAGGATCTCAATGTCACGTTGGCGCACGATTATTGGGGGTCGAGCGGGACTGGCGGTTACTCCGATCTGAAGGCGCATACCACGATGCTTCAGGTGGATGCGCCCTGGTCGGACGGACGGGCGTTCTTTCGTACTGATATGGTGAATATGGATGTTGGCCGCTTCTCTACGGATGCTGATGGAAAATACGATAATAACTGGGGTACCTGTACGCTGGAGAAATGCAGCGGACATCGTAGCCAGGCCGATACGGGCGCGAGCGTGGCGGTCGGCTGGCAGAATGAGACCTGGCGCTGGGATATCGGCACGACGCCGATGGGCTTTAATGTCGTTGATGTGGTCGGCGGCGTCAGCTACAGCGACGATATCGGGCCGTTGGGTTATACCCTGAACGCGCATCGTCGCCCGATCTCCAGCTCGCTGCTGGCGTTTGGCGGACAAAAGGACGCCAGCAGCAATACCGGCACCAAATGGGGCGGCGTGCGGGCCAACGGCGGCGGCGTCAGTCTCAGCTATGATAAAGGCGAAGCAAACGGTGTCTGGGCGTCGCTCAGCGGCGACCAGTTGAGCGGTAAAAATGTGGAAGATAACTGGCGCGTGCGCTGGATGACCGGTTATTACTATAAGGTGATTAACGAGAATAACCGCCGCGTTACCGTCGGGCTGAATAACATGATCTGGCATTACGACAAAGATTTGAGCGGTTATTCACTGGGTCAGGGCGGTTATTATAGCCCGCAGGAATACCTGTCGTTTGCGGTGCCGGTGATGTGGCGGCAGCGTACGGAAAACTGGTCGTGGGAGCTGGGCGGCTCGGTATCCTGGTCGCACTCCCGCAACCGTACCATGCCGCGTTATCCGCTGATGAATTTGATTCCGGCGGATTATCAGGAGGATGCGCGTGACCAGACCAACGGCGGCGGCAGCAGCCAGGGATTTGGCTATACCGCGCGGGCGCTCATTGAACGCCGTGTTACTGCCAACTGGTTTGTGGGTACGGCTGTCGATATTCAGCAGGCGAAAGATTATACCCCCAGTCATCTGCTGCTGTATGTCCGTTATTCCGCGGCGGGCTGGCAGGGGGATATGGATTTACCGCCGCAGCCTCTGGTGCCTTACGCTGACTGGTAATCATTGCGTCAGGCCTACGAATTGACAGGCGTCGTAGGCCTGAGAAGCGCAGCGCCATCAGACGCTATCATTAACCGTTATTCAGAAAAGTCCTTTTCAGATACAGCCTCTCTTAATGCCGCTGCAATCGGGTATACTCAGGCGGCAGTCCGGGATATCCAGGGAGAGTCAATTTGCGCGTCAGCCGCTCGTTAACAATTAAACAGATGGCAATGGTTGCGGCCGTTGTCATGGTGTTTGTTTTTGTCTTTTGCACCGTTTTGTTGTTCCATCTGGTACAGCAGAACCGCTACAACACGGCTACGCAACTGGAAAGTATCGCGCGATCTGTTCGGGAACCTCTTTCTTCCGCGATTTTAAAAGCGGATCTCCCCGGCGCGGAAACCATTCTGGAAAGTATTAAACCTGCGGGCGTGGTGAGTCGCGCCGATGTGGTATTGCCGAATCAGTTCCAGGCGTTGCGTAAGCGCTTCATTCCTGAACGCCCCGTCCCGGTTATGGTGACGCGTCTCTTCGAACTGCCGGTACAAATTTCTTTACCGGTTTATTCGCTGGAGCGTCCCGCCAATCCGCAACCGCTGGCCTACCTTGTATTGCAGGCGGATTCGTACCGTATGTACAAGTTCGTCATGAGCGCGCTCTCTACGTTAGTGACCATTTACTTACTTCTATCGCTGATCCTGACGGTGGCCATCGCCTGGTGCGTAAACCGCCTGATTGTGCATCCGCTGCGCAAAATCGCCCGCGAGCTGAACGACATTCCGCAGCAGGAGCTGATCGGACATCAGCTGGCGTTGCCGCGTCTGCATCAGGATGATGAAATTGGAATGCTGGTGCGCAGCTATAACCTCAACCAGCAGCTTATGCAGCGTCAACGCGAGGAGCAAACGGACAATGCGATGCGTTTTCCGGTTTCCGAGCTGCCCAATAAAGCCTTTTTAATGGCGCTGCTGGAACAGGTTATCACCCGCCAACAGACCACCGCGCTTATCATCGTGACGTGCGAAACGTTGCGTGACACGGCAGGCGTGCTGCAAGAAACGCAGCGGGAGATTCTATTACTGACGCTGGTTGAGAAGCTGAAGTCGGTGCTGGCGCCGCGCATGGTGCTTACGCAGGTCAGCGGGTATGACTTCGCCATTATCGCCCACGGCGTTAAAGAGCCGTGGCACGCCATTACATTAGGTCAGCAAATACTCACTATCATTAATGAACGACTGCCCATCCAGGGTATTCAACTGCGCCCAAGCTGCAGTATTGGCATTGCGATGTATTATGGCGATCTGACCGCCGAAGAGCTCTATGGTCGCGCCGTCTCCGCCGCGTTTACCGCGCGCCGAAAAGGTAAAAATCAAATCCAGTTCTTTGACCCGGCGCAGATGGAGGCCGCTCAACAGCGCCTTACCGAAGAGAGCGATATCCTTACCGCGCTGGATAACCATCAGTTTGCCATTTGGCTGCAGCCGCAGGTCGAGATGCGCAGCGGCAACGTATTAAGCGCCGAAGCCTTATTACGTATGCAGCAGCCGGACGGTAGCTGGGAATTACCGGAGGGGCTGATTGAGCGCATTGAATCCTGCGGCCTGATGGTCACGGTGGGCCATTGGGTGCTGGAAGAGTCCTGTCGCCAGCTTGCTGCCTGGCAGGAGCGCGGCGTGACATTGCCGCTCTCCGTCAATCTTTCCGCGTTACAGCTCATGCACCCTGGCATGGTGTCGGAGCTGCTGGAATTGTTAAACCGCTATCGTATTCAACCGGGTACGCTGATTCTTGAGGTCACTGAAAGCCGCCGTATCGACGATCCGCACGCTGCCGTCGCTATCTTACGTCCGTTACGTAATGCTGGCGTGCGTATCGCACTGGATGATTTTGGCATGGGTTACGCGGGGCTGCGCCAGTTACAGCATATGAAGTCGCTACCGGTCGATATCCTTAAAATTGATAAAATGTTTGTCGATGGGTTACCGGATGATCACAGTATGGTGACGGCGATTATTCTGATGGCCCGCAGTCTTAATTTACAATTGATTGCCGAGGGCGTGGAGAACGAGGCGCAACGCGCGTGGCTGGAACAGGCGGGAGTCAACGTCGCGCAAGGCTTCCTGTTTGCTCGGCCCGTTCCCGCGGATATCTTTGAAGAACGGTATCTGTCGCACGAAAATCCTGATTACAAAAGTTAAAAAAGGTCGCGCTTGTGCGAGCCAGCTCAAACTTTTTAACATTTTTGTTTCAATTATGATCCTGGCGCATTTCTGTCATGTTGTGTGGGTGTTATTTTAAGGCCGCAGGTTACTCATAACCTTACAAGACCTGTGGTTTTTACTTCAAGGACACCCTATGAAAACCTCTCTGTTCAAAAGTCTTTATTTTCAGGTCCTGACAGCAATCGCCATTGGTATTCTCCTTGGCCATTACTATCCTGAACTGGGCGCACAAATGAAACCGCTTGGCGACGCGTTCGTTAAGCTCATTAAGATGATCATCGCTCCTGTCATTTTCTGTACTGTCGTGACGGGCATCGCAGGCATGGAAAGCATGAAGGCGGTGGGGCGTACCGGCGCGGTCGCGCTGCTTTACTTTGAAATTGTCAGTACGATTGCGCTGATTATCGGTCTTATCATCGTCAACGTTGTGCAACCTGGCGCCGGGATGAACGTCGATCCGGCAACGCTGGATGCGCAGGCGGTGGCCGTTTATGCCGCACAAGCCAAGGAGCAGGGCATTATTGCCTTCCTGATGGATGTCATACCGGGCAGCGTGATCGGCGCGTTTGCCAGCGGCAACATTCTGCAGGTCTTACTGTTTGCGGTGTTGTTTGGTTTTGCGCTGCACCGTTTGGGCAGCAAAGGCCAGCTCATTTTCAATGTGATTGAGAGTTTTTCGCAGGTCATTTTCGGCATCATCAATATGATCATGCGCCTGGCGCCGATTGGCGCATTCGGCGCGATGGCCTTCACCATCGGTAAATACGGCGTCGGTTCTCTGGTGCAACTGGGGCAGCTCATTATCTGCTTCTATATCACCTGTATTCTCTTCGTGGTGGTGGTGCTGGGGACGATTGCACGGGTAACGGGCTTTAGCATTTTTAAATTTATTCGCTATATCCGGGAAGAATTACTCATTGTGCTCGGCACCTCCTCTTCCGAGTCAGCGTTGCCGCGTATGCTCGATAAGATGGAAAAACTGGGGTGCCGTAAGTCGGTGGTAGGGCTGGTGATCCCGACGGGGTATTCGTTCAACCTCGATGGCACCTCTATCTACCTGACGATGGCGGCGGTGTTTATCGCCCAGGCGACCAACAGCCATATGGATATCTTCCACCAGATAACGCTGCTGGTCGTGCTGCTGCTATCGTCAAAAGGCGCTGCGGGCGTGACCGGAAGCGGCTTTATCGTGCTGGCGGCCACTATCTCCGCCGTAGGCCATTTACCGGTTGCGGGCCTGGCGTTAATCCTCGGTATCGACCGCTTTATGTCCGAAGCGCGCGCGCTGACTAACCTGGTGGGTAACGGCGTGGCGACGGTGGTGGTTGCCAAATGGGTGAAAGAGTTAGATCACCAAAAGCTGGACGATGTGCTTAATAATCGTGCGCCGGATGGCAAAACGCACGAAATTTCCTCCTAATCTCGCCACTTATGCCCGTAGTCCCTTCCAGGACTGCGGGTGTTTGCGCATAATTGACCCCTGCGCCCAAAGCATACAGCATGATGCTTAGGGATTATTTCACTTCTTCCGTGACATTTTTAGGTTCTCGCGGTCTAACACGAAGTGTTTTTACGTCATATTCAGGCATCCCTGCCGGGGCTGTCTTTTTATTACCAGGATTGTTGATCAGGGGTTCACATGCAGGGCACAAAAATTCGACTCTTAGCGGGCAGTCTGTTGATGTTGGCCTCTGCCGGCTATGTGCAGGCAGATGCGCTCCAGCCCGATCCGGCATGGCAACAGGGGACGCTGGCTAATGGGTTACAGTGGCAAGTGTTGGCTACGCCTCAGCGCCCCAGCGATCGTATTGAAGTTCGTCTCCAGGTTAATACCGGTTCGCTCACCGAAAGTACTCAACAGAGCGGGTTCAGCCATGCGATTCCCCGTATCGCGCTAACGCAAAGCGGTGGTCTGGATGCCGCACAGGCACGTTCTTTATGGCAGCAAGGGTTTGATCCGAAACGTCCCATGCCGCCCGTTATTGTTTCTTATGATTCCACGCTCTATAACCTCAGTTTACCCAATAACCGTAACGATCTGCTGAAAGAAGCGCTGACCTATCTGGCTAACGTCTCCGGTAAATTAACCATTACGCCAGAGACGGTGAATCATGCGTTAAGCAGCGAAGATATGGTTGCGACGTGGCCAGCAGATACTAAAGAGGGCTGGTGGCGTTATCGGCTGAAAGGATCGGCGTTATTGGGGCACGATCCCGCGGAACCGTTAAAGCAGCCAGTAGACGCAGCCAAAATTCAGGCTTTCTATGAAAAATGGTACACCCCGGATGCCATGACGCTGATTGTTGTCGGCAACATTGATGCGCGCTCCGTCGCCGAGCAGATCAATAAAACGTTCGGTACGCTGAAAGGTAAACGCGAAACGCCCGCCCCGGTGCCGACGCTTTCGCCGCTGCGGGCGGAATCAGTGAGCATTATGACCGATGCGGTGCGCCAGGATCGTCTCTCCATTATGTGGGATACGCCGTGGCAACCGATTCGCGAGTCGGCGGCGCTGTTGCGCTACTGGCAGGCGGATCTGGCGCGCGAAGCGCTGTTCTGGCATATCCAGCAAGAGCTTACTAAAAATAACGCGAAAGATATTGGTCTGGGGTTTGACTGCCGGGTTCTGTTCCTGCGCGCGCAGTGCGCCATCAACATTGAATCACCTAATGATAAGCTCAATACCAATTTGAGCCTGGTGGCGAATGAACTGGCGAAAGTACGCGATAAAGGTTTGTCGGAAGAGGAGTTTACTGCTCTGGTGGCGCAGAAAAATCTCGAATTGCAAAAGCTGTTCGCGACCTACGCGCGTACCGATACTGACATTTTGACTGGACAGCGTATGCGCTCGCTGCAGAATCAGGTGGTGGATATCGCGCCGGAGCAGTATCAGAAGCTGCGTCAGAATTTCCTCAACAGTCTGACCGTCGACATGCTCAATCAGAATCTACGTCAGCAGCTATCGCAGGAGATGGCATTAATTTTGCTGCAACCGCAAGGCGAGCCGGAATTTAACATGAAGGCGTTAAAGGCGACGTGGGATGAAATCATGGTCCCGACAACTGCCGCCGCTGTTGAAGCAGATGAGGCGCATCCGGAAGTGACGGAAACACCGGCGGCACAGTAAGCTGCCGCCTGTCGGCCCGGTAAGCGTAGCGCCACCGGGCAAGAGCAAATGACTTACTGCGGCATCGCGTCGTGCGGAATAATGGCCCCACGGTACTGAATCACCGTGCTGGCCGTCAGGTGTCCGCGCTTCGCGGCATCCGTCGCGCTGCCGCCCGTCAAACGAACGGCCAGATAACCGGCGCTGAAGGAGTCGCCTGCGGCAGTGGTGTCTATCACTTTCTCTTTCGGCAGTTTTACTGCCGGAACGTCAATGAGCGCCTCGCCCTGAATCGAGACCAGGCATGAGTCCGCCCCGCGTTTTACCACCACTTCCTGCACGCCTGCCGCATGGGTGCGGGCAATGACCTCTTCCACCGGTTGCTGACCCCATAGCGCGTCTTCATCGTCCAGTGTCAGGAAGGCGATATCAGTACATTCCAGCATCTTTTGATAGACCTGCTGCGTTTCTTCGCGACTTGTCCATAAACGCGGGCGATAGTTATTATCAAAAATGACTTTCCCGCCGTTGGCCCGGCATTCACGCAATAAAGACAACAGCTTATCACGGCTGGTTGGGCTTAAAATCGCGAGGCTAATGCCGCTCAGGTAGAGATAATCGAAGGTCGCCAGCGTCTCGCAGATAGCCGCTGACTGTTCGCTCTCCAGCCAGAATTTCGCTGCCGCTTCGTTACGCCAGTAGTAGAAGGTACGCTCGCCAGTGTCATCGGTTTCGATGTAATAGAGGCCTGGCAGGCGATTTTCCATCCGCTGCGTTAGCGAGGTATCCACATTTTCATGCTGCCACGCCTCCAGCATCTGTTGGCTGAAACTGTCGGTACCCAGCGCCGTCACATAGTGAACGGCCAGAGCGGCAGAATCGACCTGACGGGCAATATAAACGGAGGTATTCAGCGTGTCGCCGCCGAAGCCGCGCTGAACATCAGCGCCTTTCTGCGACAGCTCAATCATGCATTCGCCAATCACGGCAATCTTTTTAGACATAGTCGTGAACCTGATCTGTAAAAATTAGCGTTAGTGTGCGCTGTGGATGTTTAGTGGTCAATAATATTAAAACATCGGTCCATTATTTTTTTGAGCAAGTGCGTATTTTTGACAAGTTTCGGGGTCTGTTTTTATTTTGCCAGGGACCGAGGGTAAAGTTCTCTGCCTGAACGCCGATAACCTTTGACGAGTCCGGACAGTCACACTCCCATTAACAGGACAACTGAGATGATAAAGCAGGTTATCCAGCAGCTACGCGTTCCTGATGCAGGTATAGAGAATTTGCAGGAACGGCGCTATTGGCTGCAATGCGAGCGTGCCTATACTTACCAGCCGATATACCAGACGGATGGCCGTCTGATGGCGGTTGAACTTCTCACTGTCGTCACCCATCCTGATAACCCTTCCAGACGTATTGCCCCGGATCGTTATTTCGCGGAGTTAGCGGTTCGACACCGCATTGACGTAGTGAAAGAACAACTTCATCAGCTTGAACAAAAAGCGGATTTTTTCACTCGCCATCACTTATTGGCATCGGTCAATGTCGATGGCCCTACGCTAATTGCCATGCGACGACAGCCGGACATTCTGGCCGCGATGGAGCGCTTACCCTGGCTGCGTTTCGAACTGGTGGAACATATTCGTTTGCCGAAAGACTCCTCTTTCGCCTCGATGTGTGAGTTCGGCCCGCTGTGGCTGGATGATTTTGGTACTGGTATGGCCAATTTTTCAGCGCTGAGCGAAGTGCGTTATGACTACATTAAAGTGGCGCGCGAGCTGTTCGTCATGCTGCGTCAGTCCCCGGAGGGACGCAACCTGTTCACTCTGCTGCTGCAACTGATGAACCGCTACTGCCGCGGCGTTATTGTCGAGGGCGTGGAGACGCTGGAAGAGTGGCGTGATGTGCAGCGTTCGCCCGCCTTTGCCGCCCAGGGCTATTTTCTTTCTCGACCCGTGCCGCTGATATCGCTCGAAGAGGTGATTCTGACCCTGTAACGCCAGACTGTTCCCGTAATACATGGTATTACGAGGCGCGGTCATCCTCCTTTTTCGTCTGGCTGAACTATCTTTAGGACAGGCAAGGGAAGAAGTGAGGAAATAACACATGACTAAAGCAGGCAAAATAACCGCCGCCATCACAGGGACTTTCTTGTTGTTGATCGTCATAGTGATTTTGTTGATCGCAACATTTGACTGGAACCGCCTCAAACCGACCATCAACCAGAAAGTCTCTACCGAATTGAACCGGCCTTTCGCTATTCGCGGCGATTTAGGCGTGGTGTGGGAACGCCAAAAACAGGAGACTGGCTGGCGAAGCTGGGTACCGTGGCCGCATGTTCACGCGGAAGATGTCATTCTCGGCAATCCGCCGGATATTCCGGAAGTTACGATGGTACATCTGCCACGCGTTGAGGCGACGCTTGCTCCGCTGGCGCTCCTGACCAAAACCGTCTGGCTGCCGTGGATCAAACTGGTGAAACCCGACGCGCGTCTTATTCGTCTGTCCGAGAAAACCAATAACTGGACCTTTAACCTCGCGCAAGACAAGAATACGGACCCCAATGCTAAACCTTCCGCCTGGTCCTTCCGGCTGGATAATATTCTCTTCGACCAGGGGCGAATCGCGATCGATGATAAGGTCAGCAAGGCGGATATCACTATTCTGATCGATCCGTTAGGCAAACCGTTGCCGTTCAGCGAAGTGACGGGAACGAAAGGCAAAGCAGACAAATCCACCGTGGGCGACTATGTCTTCGGCCTGAAAGCGCAGGGGCGTTATAACGGGGAACCGTTGACCGGTACGGGCAAAATAGGCGGTATGCTGGCGCTACGCAGCGAAAGTACGCCTTTTCCTGTGCAGGCCGATTTCCGCTCTGGCAACACGCGGGTGGCTTTTAGCGGCGTGGTGAACGAGCCGATGAAAATGGGCGGCGTCGATCTGCGGCTTAAATTCTCTGGCGATTCACTGGGCGATTTATATGATTTAACCGGCGTGCTGCTGCCGGATACGCCGCCGTTTGAGACCGATGGGCGACTGGTGGCGAAAATTGACGCCGAAAAGTCATCTGTATTTGATTATCGCGGTTTTAACGGGCGCATTGGCGACAGTGATATCCACGGCTCCCTCACTTATACCACCGGTAAACCGCGCCCTAAACTGGAAGGCGATGTCGAATCGCGCCAGTTACGACTGGCCGATCTTGGGCCGCTGATTGGCGTGGATTCCGGGAAAGACGTTGAGCAGTCGAAACGGTCTGAACAGCGCAAAGGCGAGAAGAATGTTCAGCCGGCGGATAAAGTGTTGCCTTACGATCGCTTTGAAACCGACAAATGGGACGTTATGGACGCCGATGTCCGGTTTAAAGGCCGACGTATTGAGCATGGCGGCAGTCTACCGATTAGCGATCTTTCGACCCATATCATCCTGAAAAACGCCGACTTACGTCTACAGCCGCTGAAGTTTGGTCTGGCAGGCGGCAGTATTGTCTCCAACATCCATCTGGAAGGGGATAAAAAGCCAATGCAGGGGCGGGCGGATATACAGGCGCGTCGGCTGAAGCTTAAAGAACTGATGCCGGATGTGGAGCTGATGCAGAAAACGCTGGGCGAGCTGAACGGCGATGCGGATATTCGCGGGACGGGCAACTCGGTCGCCGCGCTGCTTGGCAACAGTAACGGCAATCTGAAATTATTGATGAATGATGGATTGATTAGCCGCAACCTGATGGAAATCGTGGGGCTGAACGTCGGCAACTATATTGTCGGGCAGATTTTTGGCGATGACGAAGTGCGGGTTAACTGCGCGGCGGCGAATCTCAATATTGCGAACGGCGTGGCGCGACCGCAAATTTTTGCTTTTGATACAGAAAATGCGTTGATTAACGTGACCGGTACGGCGAGCTTCGCCTCTGAACAGCTCGATTTAACCATTGATCCGGAAAGTAAAGGGATTCGTATTATTACGCTGCGATCGCCGCTGTACGTGCGCGGGACATTTAAAAATCCGCAGGCGGGCGTCAAGCCCGGCCCGCTGATTGCGCGCGGCGCGGTTGCGGCAGCGCTGGCGACGTTGGTAACGCCCGCCGCCGCGCTATTGGCGCTCATTTCGCCCTCTGAAGGCGAAGCCAATCAGTGCCGGACGATTTTAACGCAGATGAAGCAGTAACGTGAAACGTAGCGCCGGATGATGCCATCCGGCGCCCTATTACAACGCCTGATGACGCGTCTCATGGGTTAACAGCAGTGCAATCAGCGTCAGCGCCGCCATTGACGCCAGGTAAACCCCTACCGCCGCCAGCCCGTAGTGGCTTTGCAGCCATGCGGCAATATACGGCGCGACGGAAGCGCCCAGAATCGATGACACATTGTAGGAAAACGATGCGCCGGTATAGCGCACTTCCGTCGGAAATAGCTCCGGCAGCAGCGCTCCCATTGGGCCGAAGGTCAGCCCCATCAGGCTCAGGCCCAACAACAGGAACACGAATACCAGCGCTGGATTGCCTGAACCCAGCAGCGGGGTAAAGGCGAACAACGCGAAGAGAATGATGAGCGTGGTAATGATGACCATGCTTTTCCGACGGCCAAATGCGTCCGCCAGCAGGCCGGCGACGGGCACCATCACGCCAAAACCAATCACCGCCATCATCAGCATCCACAGTATTTCATTGCGCGGCAAGCCAAGCCCCACCGGCGCGGCGGCAGTGCTGTAAGTCATGGAATAGACGGTCATGATATAGAACAGCGTGTAGGTCGCCAGCATGATAAACGTGCCGAGAATGGTTACGCGGACATGCTTCGTCAGCAACGTGCCCAGCGGTATTTTTACCTGTTTTTTCGCTGCGGCGACTTTCGCAAACACCGGCGTTTCATGCAGCGACACGCGCACATACAGGCCGATAATCACCAGCACCGCCGAGAAGATAAACGGCACGCGCCAGCCCCAGCTCATAAACTGCTCGTCGGTCAGCAGCCAGGAGAGCAACAGGAAGGTGCCATTGGCAAAGAAGAAGCCGATCGGCGCGCCCAACTGCGGGAAGGAGCCATACAGCGCGCGTTTGCGCGGCGGCGCATTCTCCGTCGCTAATAACGCCGCGCCGCCCCATTCGCCGCCCAGCCCCAGTCCCTGACCGAAACGCGCCAGCGCCAGCAGCAGCGGCGCGAAAATACCTATCGTCGCGTAGCCCGGTAACAGACCGATAATAACCGTGGAGATCCCCATCGTCAGCAGCGAAGCCACCAGCGTGACTTTGCGGCCTACCCGGTCGCCGAAGTGGCCGAATAGCGCAGAGCCAATCGGACGCGCCACAAACGCGATAGCGAAGGTGGCGAGCGATTGTAGCGTTGCCGCAGTGGGATCGCCCTGGGGGAAGAAGATAAGGGGGAACACGATCACCGCAGCGGTGGCGTAAATATAGAAGTCGAAGAACTCAATCGCGGTGCCGATAAGCGAGGCAATAACGACTTTATTGCGTGAGTTTACCGGAACATGTTCCTGCTCATGGTCGAGTGTTGTGGCGGTTGCTTGCATACTATTTTCTTATTTTTAGCGAACGAATAGCCATATTACGCACAGCAAAAGTTATATTTCAATGTGTAACAAAAGCTAAAAATGGTCAAAAAAAGCGCAAAAAGGGGATAATGTTTAAGCCAGCCATTTTGCGTCTATGAAATGCTTCACATAATTTTAGAATTGGTGGATAAAACTGGTTTCTGGTTAAATAAAAGTTAATTACTGGATTTATATGCTGAAACAATGAGATGAGGCGGAAGGACGTGCCTGATTGTACCGCCGGGTACGCTTTGCTTGCCCGGCCTGGATCTACACATCAGTAGGCCGAATGACGACGCCGTGCGTGCCATTCGGCAGCAAGCCGCAGACTAGCGTTGCGTTTTACCCGGCATTCGCGGGTCGTCCTTGTATTCGGCGGTGGCTATCCAGGCCGCGCAGAATAACGTCAGGCGGGCAAAAAAGTAGAAGAATGCCATCAGACCGAGTACGGAGCCAAACGCCGCGCCGGAAGGCGATTTCACCAGTGACGGCAGCGTATAAGTCATAATGATTTTAATCACCTCAAAACCGATAGCGGCAATAAATGTGCCGCGAATCAGCGCTTTTTTACGGGGACGATGGCGAGGCAGTCGCCAGAAAATCCAGAAGAAAAGCAGATAGTTGGCAAAAATAGAGATGGCCAGACCGATCAAATGCCAGGCCGGTTTTAACCATTCGATGCTGTCGAGATACAAGGCGGAGATGATCATCTGCTGGGCGGAACCGGCGATGGAAGTAATGGACAGCGTAATGATTAAAGCGATTAATAATCCAATCAGCGAGATAAAATCGCGCAGATATTTGAGCCAGATTTTCTCCTGATCCTGCGGCTTGCGCTCCCAGACGTCCCGTGACTGGGCGCGAATCGCTTCCCGCAGGTTGCCCATCCAGTTAACGCCAGAATAGAGCGCGATACCCAGTCCGACCAGCCCTACCGTGGTACGCTGTTGAACCGCCGTATTAATCGTATTTTTAAGCGTGGACGCCAGCGTAGGATCGCTCACATTCATCAATATCTTGCTGAAAATATCTTCCAGTAGATTAGGGTGCGAGGCGAGGATAAAACCTGCCGCGGCAAAGGACACCATCATTATCGGGATCATCGACAGAAACGAAAAGTAGGTGATAGCCGCGCCAAACTGATTACCCAGTCGATCGTTAAAACGTTCGGTCGCGCGAATGAGGTGGGCCACCATTGGTTGACGCTGAATTTTTTGCATCAGGGAGGTGACGGAATGCAACGCCTGATTTGCCTTTTCGTTTTTTTCCGGGGCGTCATGCGGCTGCGTTTCTATTTTTTGTATCGGGTCGTGCTCCAGTTCCTGAATAGGGCGTTTTACGTCATTTTCCTGCGTCATCAGGTCGGTAGTCCTTCATCATTAATAGAATATGTCAGTATAGCTTCTCCCCGGTGGATGCTGAAAATGCGGCTACTCTGCGGCCTCTTTAATGGTTTCAGTCAGCCATACCATAAACAGGTGTACCCGGCGGGAAAGATTACGGCGATGGGGATAATGCAGCGTCACCGGCAGTGGAGCGGCGCGATATTGCGGTAAAATTTCAATGAGCGTTCCGGCGCGTAACGCCTCCCGTACAGCAATGCGCGGCGTCTGAATGATCCCTAATCCTGCCAGACAGGCCGTATGCCAGGTCTCCGTACTGTTTACCGTTAGCATTCCGCCGGTTTTTACCCACTGCATACCGTGGGGAGTTTCAAAGGCAAAACCCGGTGAAGAAACTCCCGGGGTCAATGAATAATGCACCACCGCATGTGAGGCGAGATCGTCAAGGTTTTCTGGATACCCAAAGCGCGCCAGGTATTGTGGGCTGGCGCAGTTCACTCTTCTCAGTTTGCCAAGCGGGCGCGTCAGTATCCCTGGCGCATGTAGCGGCTCTGTACGCACCACGCAGTCGAAATCTTCCCGTAGTAAATCGACCTGTCGATCGCTACTACAAAGTTCCAGCGCAATGCCGGGATACTGATGCAAAAAAGTGGGCAGGCGCGGCATGATAAGGCTGTTTGCGAGACATGGCGGTATATCTACCCGTATTTTGCCGCTGATACTGGCGGGATCAGGCTGGAAAAGACCCTCCAGTTCATCCAGGTTACTCAACAGATCTTTTGCCCGTTCGTAGTAAACCATTCCGTCCTGAGTAAGCTGTACCCGCCGGGTGGTGCGGTGGAGCAGGCGGATGCCCAGTTGATGTTCTAACGCTTGTATTTGCCGTGAGACGCTGCCTTTGGGAAGGCCGATATCCTCTGCTGCGCGGGAAAAACTTTCCCGTTCCGCCACGCGTACAAACAATTTCATTGCATATATTTTATCCATCATCAGGCTCTATTATTGTTTTTATTGAAACAGTGACGCTGAAGCGGCTGGTTTTATTGATTTTCTAGCATCTAATAAGCCCTTTCGCAATCATTGCTCGCGTGACGAATACGTCTGATCGTGTTGCGCGGCGGATTTATCGCCTTCCGGCCAGGCTTTTTAGCGCCAAAAAGCCGATAAACGGGACGAGAGCGGTAAAACACGCTGATAGCCGCGGGTGTAGTGGGAGAGAGAAATGCATGTACATACACGGTATTGTCATTGACCCATCGTCGCGGTTTTCAGGCGGATTGGCTATTTTTTAACAAAATGTGCTACTTTATTTTTTGTAACACATCAGGTGAAAAGCAGATATTTCCTTTGTGACGCGCCAGGCGTACTCTTCATTAAATTAATATTCAAATTAGCCTTGGCTGTTCGCGCTAATAAGATATTCCTTACTTTAAAAGGCTAATTTTAGCGAATTCTGTAATCCCGATGTTGAAGCTGTAAATATTCATAACCTTTCCCTTCCTCAACCAATGACTATCGGTAAAATGGCCTATACCAAATGGCGACTTCTTATTTTACCCTACGGGTAATACCCTTCCTCATCTTGAGACTATTATCTTACCCAGGTGGAGAAAAGTAATGCAGGTAATCATGTTTGACAGGCAGTCAATATTTATTCATGGAATGAAAATCAGTTTGCAGCAGCACATTCCAGGAATAAGTATCCAGAGTGTCGGTCAGGCAGAAGAACTCTGGCAAAAAATAGAAAGCGCGCCGGATGCGCTGGTCATGCTGGATAGCGGCCTGGATGCTGAATTTTGCCGCGAGGTGTTACAAAGAATCGCGCAGCAATTTCCGGAGGTGAAGATTATTATCACGGCGATGGATGGCAGTCAAAAGTGGCTGCATGAAGTCATGCAATTTAACGTTCAGGCCGTGGTGCCACGCGATTCTGATGCCGAAACCTTTGTCCTTGCGCTCAATGCTGTCGCTCGCGGGATGATGTTTTTACCGGGGGATTGGTTAAATTCAACGGAGCTGGAGTCCCGTGATATAAAAGCGTTAAGCGCCCGCCAGCGGGAAATTTTACAGATGCTTGCCGCAGGAGAATCAAATAAACAAATTGGGCGGGCGTTAAATATTAGTACCGGGACGGTTAAAGCGCATCTGGAGTCGCTTTACCGGCGGCTGGATGTAAAAAATCGTACCCAGGCCGCCATGATGTTAAATGAATCGAATTAGCGACGTTAAATTCGCAGTCCGCTTATTTCTGGCTGTGAAATATCACCCGTATTGATTAATGATAAAAAACGCTGATGTCCGATGCTGAACATCAGCGCAATAAGCGTTTCGCGTTGAAACCAATCGTTAAGTTCCGGCAAACAATTCTGTAGCAGCATATCGCAGCTATTGAGGTCATCCAGCAAGAATGCCTCCGCCTGGTCGGGCGTAATGAACGTCAGCGTCTCATCCGGCGTCAACATATGCCCGTAACCAATCACCCAGTTACCCTGCCGATCGCGATACTTTTCCAGCGACAGACCCTGCCACTGTTTAATAAACGCGATGCAGGCGGAGCTAAAGCGAGATGAAATGTGCGGCATGGCATCTTTCTCATAAAAAGCGCGATTATAAAGTGTGCTGCACGCGTGGCTAGCGGTCAGACGGCCAAACGCAGGCAGGGAAAAGGTCTATGCCGTTCAGCGTCACGCCGCGTTGACAGAATGAAAAACTGATGTTTTTGGTTAGTAACCGATCTTCTTATAAATTTGCAATCATTAAGATTAAGTCACTGAAATGTGGCTAAATCTGTTATATCTATGAAAAAACATAATTAAAAGAAAACGAAGATCTCGTCGCGGGATCGTCTTTTTAGGGAAGATAATGACGAATAGCGCTTCGCAGGCGACACGCGCGCCTTTTGAACATAGCCTGGGGATTATCCGCCAGGCATCAATAGAAATCCTGCTGCTGCTGGGTATTCATACCACAGAGGGAAAAGAGCCCCGGTGGTTCATGGAACAACTTGAGCAGGCGCGTCTTAACCTGGGCGGTTGGGGCGCGGTGGCGAAAAAATTGCGGATAAATGACGCGCAGTTGAGCCAGTTTATGCTGCAACTGCGTCACCTTCAGCAGCATGTTCCCCACTATGACAGCGGGCAAGAGGTGAGCGAAAATCAACTCCTTGCCGCGTTGCGTTTTGTCACCTCGCTGGAACATCTACGTCAGCAGCAGCCGCTACTGACGTATCAAACTGAGCTGGAAGACCCCGACCAGGAGGCGCATCTTGAGGCGCAGCGTCAGCTTCGGGCGATAGAACTGACGTTAAAAGCGCTTATTGCGCGCGCATGGCCGGATCGGGCGTCGCTGAATCACTACCTCAAGCAACATTTTGGCCCGGACCGTTTGCGCCAGTGGTTAAAACAGGGAGAAGATCAACATGCGCTGGAGGGCATGTTGTTCAGCGAACTGGCGCTTATGGTGGTTGATAAAAAATTGTTTGCCCGTCATTACGTCGTCATTTTTAATGACGCCTCAGCGTTAACGCTGTTCGCCGAGTCGCGCACCACTCTGCGTATGTTTCTGGATGATTGCCGCCTCGCGCGAAACGAGGTTATCGCCAGGCAGCCGCTCACCTCAGCGCAGCTTATGCTGCTAAACGTTCAGTATCAGCAAATCGTTCGGCCCATCCAGCGCGCCTATGCCGAAAAACGTACCCGCGTGAATCCCGCTTCGTTTCTGCTGGCGGATGAACGTGAATTGCGCCAGTTCTGGGAAACCGCGCGGCTTAAAGATCGGCAGGCCGGGGGAGATAAGCATGAGATTAGCGAGAGCATAGAACCACCGCGTAAGCGGCCTCCGCGTACGCCTGAAGAGCGTGAGCAACTTATTTCCGGCACTTTGTGGGCCGGGGTTGGCGTCATGACGCTGGCGATACTGGCGGGCGCGTTCTGGCTATTTAGTTCGTCGTCGCCAGGCTCCGATAACGGGCAAGCGCCCGCAATGGCGCAGGATGAACCGCCGCGCGAGGCGCCTTCCGCGCGGGAAACGCTCAATCATATGGGGATTACCTGGGATGCGTTTACCATGCGGGCGGCGATAGAGCGCAATGATACGCGGGTGACGGCGCTGTTCCTCCAGGGCGGAATGAACTGGCAGCTCGCGTGGACGGAGCAGGCGTTTGCGGCAGGACATACCGAGGTGCTGCAACTGTTGTTGCGTTATCCCGCGCTGATGGATGAGGTCAAACCCTGCCGACGATTTATCACAACGTTAAGTCATGACATGTCGAGCGGCGCGCCGCTGACCGCGATGCATAAAACCTATTTGCAAACGTTTTGCACCGTTCCGGCTGTTGTGACGCGCCAGCAGCACGATACGGAGCAGGCCCGATTGCGCGCTCAGGCCCGGCCCAGCGCAGACAATAAAAAATGGCTGAAAATTCAGTCAGCCATTTATGATGCGATTCACTGAGGCCGGAGCAGGTTAAGGCTCTCCGTAAAGGCCAATCAGGCGGCGCACCACGCCATTGGTCCAGCCGAACCCGTCCTGTAGCGGATACTCGCCCCCGCCGCCTTCGCGGGGCGTACCGCCGGAAATATGGTATTTCTCGATCAGTTTGTGGTGCTCCTGATAAAAATGGTTCACTGTTTTTAACCAGTTATGGGCGATTTCATCGCCCAGCATATCGTCGCCATACCGTTTGAAGCCCTGAATCGCCATCCATTGCAGCGGCGCCCAGCCGTTCGGTTTATCCCACTGTTCGCCGGTTTCGTATTCGGTCGCCATAATCCCGCCGGGCGTTAACAGACGGCTGCGTACCACATTTGCCAGACGGTCGGCCTGCTCATGGTTCGCCATACCGACATACAGCGGCACGATACTGGCAGCGGAAAAGAGCGCCATTTCTTCGCGTCGCCAGTCATAGTCCCGATAACAGCCGTTTTCATCATCCCACAGATAATGGTTCACGGCGGCGCGTCGGTCGCTGGCTTTCTGGCGAAATAGCGCCTCGGTGTCACGTTCGCCTTTCAGTGCTGAAATATTGGCGATAGCGCTCTCCAGTTTATACAGAAAAGCGTTCAAATCGATAGGGATAAACTGGGTCGTACGTATGCTGGCAAGCCGGCCCGCATCGCGTAGCCAGCGTGAAGAATAGTCCCAGCCGGACGCCGCCCCGGCGCGCAAATCCCGGTAGACTTCATTGGGCGGACGACCGGAGTGTTTTGCGGTTTCGACATCTTCCAGCCAGGACTCGTCGCGCGGCGTGTCGCGATCGTCCCAGTAGCGGTTCAGCAGGGAACCGTCCGGCATCCGCACAACGTGGCGATAAGCCTGGTTGAGCGCCAGCGATTCGGCGCCGTCCATCCAGAAGGCGTATTCCATTTTGAGATGGTCGAGATAACGCCGCGCGCCGCGTACGCCATCTTCTTCGAACAGTTCAACCATCAGGGCGAAAACCGGCGGCTGCGAACGGCTCAGATAATAGGTCCGGTTGCCGTTGGGAATATGGCCATAGTTTTCAATCATCCAGGCGAAATTATCCGCCATACATTTAAGTAAGTCTTCGCGCCCGCTTTCCGCCAGACCCAGCATGGTAAAATAAGAGTCCCAATAATAGGTTTCGCTAAAGCGGCCTCCCGGCACGATATAGGATTGCGGCAGCGCCAGCAGCGAAGACCACGGAATATGATCCTGCGGTTCGCGCGTCAGTATCGGCCAAAGCTGGTCAATATGTTCTTTGAGCGAGTTTTCGGGGTTAGAGACATACTCGCTGGATAATGTTTCCGGTAGCCAGAAATGGTTCTCGACGAAGCGGCGTAAGTCAAAATCACGGTGGCGTCTGACCTTACGGTAGCGGATCAGGATATCAAGCGGGTCCATCTTCGGCGCGCAGTCCGGGAACGTTTTACTGTCTGGAAACAGTTTTGTTGACTGTACATGCTCGAACAGTTCGAGATACCGATCGGCAGGGGTCAGGGCGTCAGAGGCGGGAAGCCCCTCGATCATCTCCGGCTCCGGTTCCGCCTCGATCATTTCATCCAGCTTTAACTCGCACGGGTCTGTTTCATAAAGCAGATCGACATCAATAGTCAGATCTTCAGAAGGCGTGGGGTTTAATTTCTGGTTGAGCATAATGACAAGGACCTCCGGCTTGCGTCGTAAAAGATACGGGTGTTGCCCGGCTGTCTATTAAGCGTAGACATTCGCTTCGATACCTGAGTGGCAAAGTGTGCGATAGATCACATTTTGCAATTTGTCTCTCAAGAAAAACAATTTATAACTTACTGAATAGTATTGCGAAAATCCTATTTTCATGACGCCCGCCCCAGACCTAAAATCAGAACATTCGTTTCATAGCGGTATCACTACGTCACCGCATGGCGTGGATTCACAAGCAAAGGTAACGTAAATAGTTATAATACAAGCTATGGCACCATGATAATACAAATGGATACAAATGATCGAGCAACCCGACAGTAAAAGCGCCAAACCGCTTTATAAGCAGCTTGAAGCCGCCTTAAAAGAGGCCATTGCGCGTGGAGAGTATAAACCAGGCCAGCAGATCCCGACGGAAAATGAACTGAGCGCGCGCTGGCAGGTGAGCAGGGTCACGGTCCGTAAGGCGTTGGATGCGCTGACGCGTGAAAATTTGCTGACCCGTGTCTCCGGCAAAGGCACCTTTGTCTCTGGTGAGAAATTTCAGCGTAGCATGACCGGCATCATGAGTTTCAGCGAGTTATGCCAGTCCCAGGGACGTCGTCCGGGGTCACGCACTATCAAATCCGTTTTTGAATCGGTAGACGATGAGACAAAAGCGTTACTGAATATGAACGATGGCGAAAAAGCGGTCGTCATTGAACGTATCCGCTATGCCGACGATGTGGCGGTATCGCTGGAAACCGTACATCTTCCCCCACGTTTTGCGTTTTTGCTGGACGAAGATCTTAATAATCACTCTTTGTATGAATGCTTACGCGAGAAACACCACTTATGGTTTACCCACTCCCGTAAGATGATCGAACTGGTTTATGCCAGCTTTGAAGTCGCCCATTATCTTGGCGTCAACGAGGGTTATCCGCTGATCCTGATAAAAAGTGAAATGATTGATAACAAAGGAGAACTCTCCTGCGTTTCGCAACAGTTGATTGTCGGCGATAAAATACGGTTTACCGTATGATGTCAGCATTACGCTAACGAAGAGCAGGCTGAATCGGGATCCAGATCGCGGATCCCGATTTTTTTTGCTTTCCATCTTGATCAAATGTCTTTAAATGTCATATAAAAATAATAATACATTATGAGTCATTTATGGCGAATCCTCGCCTGTATCATTGATGGAACCAGAGGAAAGCATGATAGGTATGAAAGAGACAGTTAGCAATATTGTGACCAGCCAGGCAGAGAAAGGGGGCGTTAAACACGTCTATTACGTGGCGTGCGGCGGTTCTTATGCGGCGTTCTATCCGGCGAAAGCATTTTTAGAAAAAGAAGCGAAAGCGTTGACTGTCGGTCTGTATAACAGCGGAGAATTTATTAACAACCCGCCGGTAGCGCTGGGAGAAAATGCCGTTGTGGTTGTCGCCTCCCACAAAGGTAATACGCCAGAGACAATTAAAGCGGCTGAAATCGCCCGTCAGCACGGCGCGCCGGTCATTGGTTTAACCTGGATAATGGATTCACCGTTGGTGGCGCATTGCGACTATGTGGAAACGTACACGTTTGGCGACGGTAAAGATATTGCCGGAGAGAAAACGATGAAAGGCCTGCTGAGTGCGGTCGAACTGCTCCAGCAGACGGAAGGGTATGCGCACTACGACGATTTTCAGGATGGCGTCAGCAAAATCAACCGTATCGTCTGGCGCGCTTGCGAGCAGGTTGCGGAACGCGCGCAGGCGTTCGCGCAGGAATATAAAGACGATAAAGTCATTTATACCGTCGCCAGCGGCGCGGGCTATGGCGCAGCCTACCTACAGAGCATCTGCATCTTTATGGAAATGCAATGGATACATTCCGCCTGTATTCATAGCGGTGAGTTTTTCCACGGGCCGTTTGAAATTACCGATGCGAATACGCCTTTCTTCTTCCAGTTTTCCGAGGGCAATACGCGGGCGGTGGATGAACGTGCGTTAAACTTCCTGAAAAAATATGGCCGCCGGATTGAAGTTGTCGATGCGAAAGAGCTGGGGCTATCGACCATTAAAACCACGGTTATTGATTACTTTAACCACTCTCTCTTTAATAACGTTTATCCCGTTTACAATCGGGCGTTAGCTGAGGCGCGTCAGCATCCGTTAACGACGCGCCGCTATATGTGGAAAGTGGAATATTAATTACATCAGGATGGATAAAAAAGCAGGGACGCTTTTTATTGTAAAGACAAACAAGGAATAATGATGAGCATCAGCGTATTGGGTATTGGCGACAACGTTGTCGATAAATACCTGCATTCCGGCATCATGTACCCCGGCGGTAACGCATTAAATTTTGCTGTCTATGCGAAATTAGCAGACATCCCCAGCGCGTTTATGGGGGCGTTTGGCAATGACGACGCCGCGCAGCACGTACAGGATGTATTACACCAGCTACAGATAGACATCTCTCACAGCCGCCATTATACCGGCGAAAATGGGTATGCCTGTATCCGTCTCACGCATGGCGATCGGCAATTTGTCGCCAGCAACAAAAACGGCGTATTGCGGGAACATCCTTTTAGCCTGTCTGACGATGATCTTCGCTATATATCACAATTTACCTTAGTCCATTCCAGTATTAACGGCCACCTGGAATCGGAACTGGAGAAAATTAAACAACAAACCGTTTTACTCTCTTTTGATTTTTCCGGGCGCGGTACAGACGACTATTTTGAAAAGGTATGCCCGTGGGTAGATTATGGATTTGTCTCCTGTAGCGGGTTATCGCCAGATGAAATCAAAATAAAACTCAATAAACTTTATCGTTATGGCTGTCGGCATATTATTGCCACCTGCGGGCATGAAAAAGTTTATTATTTTTCCGGCGCGGATTATCTGGAGTGGCAACCTGCTTATATCGAACCTGTCGATACGCTGGGCGCAGGCGACGCCTTCTTAACCGGTTTTTTGCTTTCCATTTTGCAATCGGGTATGGCGGAACCCGATAAAGAAAGCGTGTTACGCGCCATGCGGCAGGGCGGGAAATCGGCGGCGCAGGTGTTATCTCATTACGGCGCATTTGGTTTTGGTAAACCGTTTGCACAATAGGTTACGTCCCTCAATGTAAAGCGACACTCACTCCAGATAACCCAGGAGGAAGTATGTTTTGGACGGAATTATGTTTTATCCTTGTGGCCCTGATGATAGGCGCCAGGATCGGCGGCGTATTTTTAGGGATGGTCGGCGGGTTAGGCGTCGGCGTGATGGTTTTTATTTTTGGCTTGACGCCTTCTACGCCACCGATTGATGTTATTCTGATTATTCTTTCTGTTGTCCTGGCGGCCGCTTCTTTACAGGCCTCCGGCGGGCTGGATTTACTGGTCAAACTGGCGGAAAAAATTCTGCGTCGCCACCCTCGTTACATTACGTTATTAGCGCCGTTTATCTGTTATATCTTCACTTTTATGTCAGGAACGGGGCATGTCGTTTATAGCTTGTTACCGGTTATTTCTGAAGTCGCACGGGATTCTGGTATTCGACCGGAACGTCCTTTATCTATTTCCGTTATCGCATCGCAACAGGCGATCACCGCCAGTCCTATATCTGCCGCCATGGCGGCGATGATTGGTTTAATGGCGCCGTTGGGCGTCTCTATTTCAACCATTATGATGATTTGCGTGCCCGCCACGTTAATCGGCGTAGCGATGGGGGCAATAGCGACCTTTAATAAAGGAAAAGAGTTAAAAGACGATCCGGAATATCAACGTCGGCTTGCTGAAGGGTTAATTAAACCTGCGCAGAAAGAAAGTAAAAATACGGTGGTCACTTCGCGCGCCAAATTGTCGGTGGCGTTATTTCTGACCAGCGCGATCGTTATCGTTCTGTTAGGACTGATTCCGGCGCTGCGGCCCATGGTGGAAACAGCGAAAGGGCTACAACCGCTTTCGATGTCCGCCGCTATCCAGATTACGATGCTCTCTTTTGCCTGCCTGATTGTGTTGTTATGTCGGCCGCAGGTCGATCAGATTATCAGCGGTACGGTATTTCGGGCGGGCGCGCTGGCGATTGTCTGCGCCTTCGGCCTGGCCTGGATGAGTGAGACGTTCGTGAATGGTCATATCGCGTTGATTAAGGCAGAAGTGCAAACTCTATTGCAACAGCATACCTGGCTTATCGCCATTATGATGTTTTTCGTGTCCGCTATGGTCAGCAGCCAGGCGGCAACGACGTTAATTCTGTTGCCGCTGGGGCTGGCGTTAGGGTTGCCCGCTTATGCATTAATCGGCTCCTGGCCTGCCGTTAACGGCTATTTCTTTATTCCGGTGGCGGGGCAGTGTCTGGCGGCGCTGGCGTTTGACGATACCGGTACGACGCGTATCGGCAAATATGTGCTTAACCATAGTTTTATGCGTCCGGGATTAGTTAACGTGATTGTCTCGGTCATTGTCGGGCTGTTAATAGGGAAAATGGTTCTGGCCTGATTGTTATTCATGTTTTTATAGCACACGTCACTTATTATTTTTAATTCAGAGGAAGAAAATGAAAATCAGAGTTTTCATGGCCGCCGTGTTGCTGCTCATCAGCCACTGTGTATTTAGCACAACGTCACTACCGCATATTGTTATTCTCGCGACAGGCGGCACTATCGCCGGGATGGCAGCCAATAATACACAAACCGCCGGATATAAATCCGGTGAACTTGGCGTGCAAACATTAATAAACGCCGTGCCGGAAATGAATAATATCGCTCGCGTTGACGGCGAGCAGGTGGCGAATATTGGTAGCGAAAATATGACCAGCGATATTATCCTGAAACTTTCACAGAAGGTGAATGCGTTATTGGCGCGGGACGATGTTGACGGTGTGGTTATTACTCATGGCACTGACACGCTCGATGAAACCGCCTACTTTCTTAGAGCCTATCCCATTAGGGCTATTTTACTTGCCATTTTGGTCCTGGGCAGTGCTCAAAATCCTCACGTACTACGTGTACGCTCCGGTTTTTGCGCGCTGTCCGTGTCCAAACTGGCTGCGCCAATAACGCCTACTGGGATAGGCTCTTAATTTGACCGTGAAAAGCGACAAACCGGTGGTGTTTACCGCTGCAATGCGGCCCGCGTCGGCAATCAGCGCCGATGGCGCAAGGGCAGCCTGGACTGGTGTCTGACTCGCTCAACCCGGCGAAGGCGCGAGTCTTGCTGATGACGGCATTAACTCAGACGCGTAATCCGGAACTCATCCAGAGTTATTTCAGTACGTATTAATCATGCAGGCTTGTGCGCCCACCCTCGAAGATGGGCGCACAAGATATTAACGCATGGTCACAAACTCTTCCGATGCGGTCGGGTGAATAGCGACGGTATTA
Source organism: Salmonella sp. NW1250 (assembly GCF_051812965.1). NCBI lineage: Bacteria > Pseudomonadati > Pseudomonadota > Gammaproteobacteria > Enterobacterales > Enterobacteriaceae > Salmonella > Salmonella sp. NW1250. The sequence continues at coordinate 253,801 of NZ_JAMNDD010000004.1, forward strand.
TCGAAGTCTTTCTTGGTAGCGCCCATCTTCAGCGCCACTGCGAAGCCCTGCAACATTTCATCCATGCCGAAGCCGATACCGTGGATACCCACAATTTTTTCTTCCGGCCCGACGCAGACCAGCTTCATACGGCACGGCTGGCGGTGTGTCGTTACCGCGGTATACATAGCGGTAAACGATGATTTATAGACTTTCACCTGCTCGTCGCCGTACTGCTCGCGCGCCTGCGGCTCGCTTAACCCGACGGTGCCGATAGGCGGATGGCTAAAGACCACGGTCGGGATGTTGCTGTAGTCCAGATGCTCGTCCGGCTTGTTGTTAAACAGGCGTTCGGAGAGACGGCGACCGGCGGCGACGGCGACTGGCGTTAACTCCACTGCGCCGGTATTGTCGCCAACAGCGTAAATGCCTTCTACGTTCGTGTTCTGCCATTTATCAACGATGATGTAACCTTTTTCATTGGTTTTCACGCCCGCTGCCGCCAGATTAATATTGTCGGTCGACGGTTCGCGACCAATGGCCCAGATCAGGCAATCAACGGTTTCACTGCGGCCATCTTCCAGTTCCAGAGTCAGACTGCCGTCGGCGTTTTTCACCACCGCTTTCGGCACGGCGTGAGTATGCAGTTGCGGGCCTTCGGCGTTCATCACCTCAACCAGCGTTTCGCTAATCATCGGGTCAAAACTGCGCAGCGGCGCATGTTTCCGGACAAACAGATGCGTTTTCGCCCCCAGCGCGTTGATAACGCCAGCCAGTTCAACGGCGATATAACCTGCGCCTACCACCGCGACGCGCTCCGGCAAGGCCGACAGCGCAAAGAAACCGTCGGAATCAATGCCGTATTCCACGCCTGGAATGCTCGGATGGCTCGGACGGCCGCCGGTAGCGATCAAAATATGGTCAGCGGTGATGGTTTCGCCGTTCACTTCAATGGTTTTGGCATCGACAAAGCGGGCAAAGCCTTTAATCACATCCACGTTATTTTTGCCCAGCACGTTGTCGTATGAAGTATGGATGCGGTCAATATACGCGGTACGGCTGGCAATCAGCTTGCTCCAGTCGAACTGATTAATCGTGGTGTCAAAACCGTAGTCCGGGCCATACAGATGAATCGCTTCACGAATCTGCGCGGCATGCCACATCACTTTCTTCGGCACGCAGCCCACGTTAACACAGGTACCGCCCAGCTCTTTGGCTTCGATGAGCGCGCATTTCTGGCCGTACATAGCGGCGCGGTTAATCGAGGCGATACCGCCGCTGCCGCCGCCGATAGCGATGTAATCATAGTGTTTGGTCATGACCGCTCCTTTATGTTCGTTGTCGGACGGATAGATTCTGCGCTACCCGCCAAAATATTCGCGATTGTATACCTGAAGGTGAAAGGTTCCACCGATGGCTGTGATTACTCCGGCACGATCCAGCTTACCGAAGTGTGTCCGTGACCGTTTGGCGCCAACCTGCTGTGCAGCCACGGTAGCACGTTGTTCATCTGCTGCTCCAGTTTCCACGGCGGGTTAACCACGATCATACCGGACGCCGTCATCCCGCGCTGATCGCTGTCCGGGCGGATCGCCAGCTCAATTTGCAGGATTTTACGGATGCCGGTGGCCTCCAGATCATGAATCATGCGCTTAATTTGCTGGCGGAGCACCACCGGATACCATAGCGCGTATGTCCCGGTGGCGAAACGTTTATAACCCTCGCTGATGCCGCTGACTACCGCCTGGTAGTCGGTTTTCATTTCATAAGGCGGGTCAATGAGGATCAGACCGCGGCGGGAAACCGGCGGTAATTTGGCTTTCAGTTGCTGATAGCCGTCAGCGCGTTCCACACGGGCGCGGTTGTCTTTTTGAAACTCCGCGCGCAACAGTGGGAAGTCGCTGGGATGCAATTCCGTGAGTTGCAGACTGTCCTGCTCACGCAGCAACTGGCGGGCGATTAACGGGGAGCCCGGATAGTAGCGTAACTGCCCGCTGCGGTTGAAATGTTTTACGACGCTAATATACGGTTCCAGTTCGGCGGGCAGGTCGTCCTGCTGCCAGATACGGGCGATGCCTTCCAGATACTCTCCGGTACGTTCAGCATGTTCGCTGCCCAACTGATAACGCCCCGCGCCCGCGTGCGTGTCCAGATAGAGAAACGGTTTTTCTTTCTCTTTTAGCGACTCGATGATCAGGCTCTGAACGGTATGTTTAAGGACGTCGGCGTGGTTGCCAGCGTGAAAGCTGTGACGATAACTGAGCATGGATGCAGATATTCCGGGAAGTAAACAAGTTAGCCGATAGTTTACCGCAGATCCGTAGAGATTACCGCTCTTGCGCTTTTATCGCCGTTGGCCAGGAGGAAAAACAAGTAGGCTGTGGCGTCAGAGCGTAAATAACGTCAACGAAGTGATGCAGGCGTCTGGATTGGCCTGTTTCACGGTCTTAAGGAAGGTGGCAAAACTTTGATTGAATAGGGTGTAATTATGAAGGAAGCGCGTCTGTTTTCTTTGCCCTTCCGCTGTTATCCAGTCGACTGACCAGACTGAACGACCACTGACTCTCGTTGTTCCCGGTTTCGCCTCAATGATGCTGGTGAGTGGTATCGCGGTGGTGATACCGTCCGCGACTTCATAGAGGTACTGCATGTCAAAGTAGTAATCCGCGTTATAGCCGCGAGAACTGCCAAATTTTCGCAGCATCAGCGAAGAAGATGAAATTAATTTACGGCCATCTTGCAGATGCTTACTCCGACGGAAAATTTTTCGCCCAGGGAAAATAAAGAAAACAATAAATATCAGTACAATAACCTGTAATAACGTGGTCATATACAATCCTTGTATTCCAGAAACGAAAAAGTTGAGAATATTATACATGGGCAGTTTGCGCAAAAATGACAGCGATTGATGCCACGGCCCTGTTTTCAGAAAAACGCCCATGAAAAACCTATCTGAATTTAACGCTAATCATGCCGCGACGCGTCCACCGACTTACCCCTGTCGGGTCTTATTCTGAAATCGTTTTTATTATGATGATAGTGCTGGTTTTACCTTGTTTATTTGATTAAAACGATAGCGCTAATAATAGAAAAGAAAGGATTCATTGATGCTCCATTATGGAAAATGTGTCGTTCGCACGCTGTTTTTATTACTGGTTTGCTGTTCGCTGTCGGGCTGTCTTTCATTTGGGCTGATACTTGCCACCGATAAAGATGGCAATCGTCATCAGTCTACCTGGAAATCGGATACCGTTACCGCGCTTTCCTTAGGTAAAGATAGCAACGGGAAAACGGGCTGGGTGTTTGTTGGCGAACATTTTGACTACCTGTTGACCCAGGGCGGCGATAATGTGGTGGCGCTGTTAAAAGATGCGACTATTCGCCGGGATAAAATGCGAGTAAAGGATGGTGTTAAATTCCTGATTGATACAGATAAGAAGGAGTTTACGGGTGAAGTCAATGTGACTTACGCCTGGGTGGACGAGAAAGACAAACTGGCGGCGGTAGGCTATGGGTTTATTTGTGCAGACGGCGCGGTAAATTGCACGCTATCCGTCATGGACCTGAAGGGGACTATCCATCAGAAAAATAAAGATCAGAGCGTTACGCAGCAGCTATCGTTCTACCATCCTTTCACCGTTGAGTTCTATCAGTATCAGCGCAGTATGTCCGGGGCAAAATTTGGCAGAGTGTTGCTGCCGGTAACTTTGGCGCTGGATATTGTCACTATGCCGCTACAGCTACTGATCTTCAGTCGTTAAAATTGGATTCAGCAGCAATGCCTACGTTCGGATGCTGGCGTTGCTGCACGGGTGAAATGAGCGCCCACCATCATTGAAATTCCCCCAACTATCCCCCATTCTAGATCCATAGCGAAAGCGCGATAGAGCGCTTCATTTCTTTTTTAGACCAGGACTGCGCATATGACCAATCCATTACTAACGTCTTTTTCACTGCCGCCTTTTTCTGCAATTAAACCGGAGCATGTGGTGCCTGCGGTCACCAAAGCGTTGGCCGATTGCCGGGCGGCGGTAGAAGGCGTTGTGGCGCATGGCGCGCCGTATAGCTGGGAAAACCTCTGCCAGCCGTTGGCGGAAGCCGACGATGTTCTGGGGCGTATTTTCTCGCCAATTAGCCACTTAAACTCGGTGAAAAATAGTCCGGAGCTGCGTGAAGCCTACGAACAGACGCTGCCGCTGCTGTCTGAATACAGCACCTGGGTTGGGCAACATGAAGGACTGTACAATGCGTACCGCGACCTGCGCGACGGCGATCATTACGCCACTCTGAATACCGCGCAGAAGAAAGCGGTCGATAACGCGCTGCGTGATTTTGAACTGTCCGGCATCGGCCTGCCGAAAGAGAAACAGCAGCGTTACGGCGAAATCGCCACTCGCCTGTCTGAGCTGGGCAACCAGTACAGCAACAACGTGCTTGATGCCACCATGGGCTGGACGAAGCTCATCACCGACGAAGCCGAGCTGGCGGGAATGCCGGAAAGCGCTCTGGCGGCAGCGAAGGCCCAGGCGGAAGCCAAAGAGCAGGAAGGTTACCTGCTGACTCTGGATATCCCGAGCTATCTGCCGGTCATGACCTACTGCGACAACCAGGCGTTGCGCGAAGAGATGTATCGCGCCTATTCCACTCGCGCCTCCGACCAGGGGCCGAACGCCGGTAAGTGGGATAACAGCCCGGTGATGGAAGAAATTCTTGCGCTGCGCCATGAACTGGCGCAACTGCTGGGCTTCGAAAATTATGCCCATGAATCGCTGGCCACCAAAATGGCGGAAAATCCGCAGCAGGTGCTCGATTTCTTAACCGATCTGGCGAAACGCGCCCGTCCGCAGGGGGAAAAAGAGCTGGCCCAGCTGCGTGCCTTCGCCAAAGCCGAATTTGGCGTTGAGGAGCTGCAACCGTGGGATATCGCGTACTACAGTGAAAAGCAAAAACAGCACCTGTACAGCATCAGCGATGAGCAGTTACGTCCGTACTTCCCGGAAAACAAAGCCGTGAATGGCCTGTTTGAAGTGGTGAAACGTATTTACGGCATCACTGCCAAAGAGCGTACTGACGTTGATGTCTGGCACCCGGAAGTGCGTTTCTTTGAACTGTATGACGAAAATAACGAGCTGCGCGGCAGCTTCTACCTTGACCTGTACGCGCGCGAACACAAACGCGGCGGGGCGTGGATGGACGACTGTGTCGGCCAGATGCGTAAGGCGGACGGCACATTGCAAAAGCCGGTCGCTTATCTGACCTGTAATTTCAACCGTCCGGTGAACGGTAAACCCGCTCTGTTTACCCATGACGAAGTGATCACCCTGTTCCACGAGTTTGGTCATGGCCTGCATCATATGCTGACCCGCATTGAGACCGCCGGGGTCTCCGGTATCAGCGGCGTGCCGTGGGACGCGGTCGAACTGCCAAGCCAGTTTATGGAAAACTGGTGCTGGGAGCCGGAAGCGCTGGCGTTTATCTCCGGCCACTATGAGACCGGCGAACCGCTGCCGAAGGAACTGCTGGATAAAATGCTGGCGGCGAAAAACTATCAGGCGGCGCTGTTTATTCTGCGTCAGCTGGAGTTCGGTCTGTTTGATTTCCGTCTGCATGCGGAATTTAACCCGCAGCAAGGAGCGAAAATTCTTGAGACGCTCTTTGAAATTAAAAAACAGGTCGCCGTGGTGCCGTCACCGACATGGGGTCGCTTTCCACATGCGTTCAGCCATATCTTTGCTGGCGGCTATGCGGCAGGCTACTACAGCTATCTGTGGGCCGACGTACTGGCGGCGGACGCTTATTCCCGCTTTGAGGAGGAAGGCATTTTCAACCGTGAGACCGGTCAGTCGTTCCTTGATAACATCCTGACTCGCGGTGGTTCTGAAGAGCCGATGGAACTCTTTAAACGCTTCCGTGGCCGTGAACCACAACTGGACGCGATGCTGGAGCATTACGGGATTAAAGGCTGATTTTACGTGCAAATCTGCTTAATGGATGAAACGGGCGCCACAGACGGCGCCTTATCTGTTCTGGCTGCCCGCTGGGGACTGGAGCATGACGAAGACAATCTAATGGCGCTGGTGATGACGCCGCAACATCTGGAGCTGCGCAAGCGCGACGAACCGAAGCTCGGCGGCATTTTCGTCGATTTTGTCGGCGGCGCGATGGCCCATCGACGTAAGTTCGGCGGCGGGCGCGGCGAAGCGGTGGCGAAAGCCGTCGGTATCAAAGGCGATTATCTGCCGGATGTGGTCGATGCCACGGCGGGGCTGGGGCGCGATGCGTTTGTGCTGGCGTCCGTCGGTTGCCGCGTGCGGATGCTGGAGCGTAATCCGGTAGTCGCCGCGCTGCTTGATGACGGTCTGACGCGCGGCTACGCCGATGCGGATATTGGCAGCTGGCTTCAGGAGCGTTTGCAGTTGATTCATGCTTCCAGCCTGACGGCGTTAACCGATATCACGCCGCGCCCGCAGGTGGTCTACCTCGATCCGATGTTTCCTCACCGGCAGAAAAGCGCGCTGGTGAAGAAAGAGATGCGGGTGTTTCAGTCGTTGGTGGGGCCGGATTTAGACGCCGACGGACTGCTGGAACCGGCGCGTCAGTTGGCGACCAAACGCGTGGTGGTCAAACGTCCCGATTATGCGCCGCCGCTGGCGGATGTCGCGACGCCCAACGCCATCGTTACCAAAGGGCATCGGTTTGATATTTATGCCGGAACCCCTCTGACGGAGTAACGGATTGCCCGATGGCGTTGCGCTTATCGGGCCTACGATTCTCAATTATTTGTAGGCCGGATAAGGCGTAAGCCGCATCCGGCACTGAGTATTACTGTTCGGTACCTGGCGTATTAATCATTCGGTTTAACCACGGCACCATAATGGCCATCACCACGGTGACCGCCAGCGTTACCAGACCAATTTTGCTAAAGACGCCGGTATAAATTGGCAGCGTCTGTAACGGATCGGTGATGTTTTCCGGTACGGCAGTGAAGGTCGCCACATAACCGCCGAGCAGGAAGGCGGCGGCCTGGGTCAGGAACCACATTCCCAGAATAAAGCCCATCAGATGCTGCGGCACCAGAGCGGCGACCATCGCCAGCCCCAGCGCGCTAATCAGCAGCTCGCCCAGACTCTGGAACAGATACACCAGCACGATAAACCACGGCGACGTCAATCCTTGCGCATCGGCAAACCACATCCCGGCGGCGGCGGCGGTCAGAAAACCCAGCGCGCAGAGGAACATGCCGAGCGTAAACTTCATCGGCATAGTCAGATCTTTGCCTTTGCTACCCAGTCGGGTGTAAATCGCTGCCAGTACCGGACTGGCGACGACCACCCAGAATGGGTTCAGCGCCTGAAAACTCACCGGGTTAATGGCGAATCCAAGAATTTCATGATGCACGTTATTAATCGCAAAGAAGTTCAGCGAGGTAGGCATCTGCGCATACAGAATGTAAAACAGCACGGCTTCAATCATCAGAATAAACGCCACGAACATTTTATTGCGGCCGGTTTTATCCAGACGAAACGCTTCGCGAAAGAAGAAAATAGTGACGACGATAGAAAGGACGATGAGCACCAGATTGGCAATCTTAACGTTGTGCATCAGCCAGGCGCAGAGGAAAATCATGACGACGGTGCCGAGTAGTACCAGCAGCAAATTGCGAAAACGTAGCGGTTTATGATCCGGTTCAGAACCGATATTTTTCACCATGCCACGGCAGGCGAAGTACACCAGAAGCGCAACAATTAAACCAGCGCCGCACAGATTATAGGTCACCGCATAGCCAAATTTATCGGCAATCACCGGCGCCAGCGATAGCGATAACAAAGAACCGATGTTAATCGACATATAAAACAGGGTGAAAGCGCCATCCAGCCGGGGATCTTTAGGCTGATAGCATTTAGAGAGCAGGCTGGCGGGATTGGCTTTAAATAACCCGTTGCCCACGGCAATCGTACCCAGTGCGATAAAAATCAGATCGGGATTTAATAGCGACATGCCGGTCATAAAATAGCCAATCGCCAGCACAATCGCGCCCAGGACCAGGGTGCGTTTAGTCCCTAACAGATGGTCGCCAACATAGCCGCCGATGGAGATCAGGCCATAAACCAGTGCTGCAAAAGCGCCAAAGGTAATAAAGGCCTGTTCCTGAGAAAAACCCAATTGTTTAACGAAAAAGACCGCCAGGATGCCCTGGACGCCGTAATAGCCAAATCGTTCCCATAATTCTACAAAAAAGATCATGAAGAATGGACGAGGTTGCTGCAGCAAGCCCGTAGGTGCAGTTGTATTCATATTCCTTCGCCTTTTAATGCCATCCCGAAACGTATGAGCGCGTATATCAAAACGCGCCGAAAAGACTTACCCTGATATAGACTGCGGTTATTAGCCTGATCAATAGGTTATTATACAAATGATACGCAAACTAATTAGTGGATCACACTAATTATGTTTGGTGTGATGGAATGATGTACTGAGTACTGCGAAGAAGGGGGGATAAACAAAACGCCCACATAAGCGGGCGTTGTTGTTGATAGCCGGAATTTGCCTGATGGTTCAGGCCAACCTGATTGACTATAGACCAGACGCGGTCTTAGCCGCCAGCCGGCACGGCAAGTATTACTCTTCTTCGTCGCGCAGCGGAACAATCAGCATGTCAACGTGAACGGTGTTGATCAGCTGGCGCGCAGAAGACATCAGTTTGCTCCAGAAGTCCTGGTGATGACCGCAAACGACCAGATCCATATCGTATTTCTTGATGGCATCAACCAGCACCTGGCCCAAATCGCCGCTACCGCTCAGGGTTTCAGTGATAGGGTAGCCAGCGTTGGTAGACAGCTCGGTCAGCGCGTGGTGGGTTTCTTCGGAGATACGTTTCTGCATATCGCCCAGATTGACGTCAATCAGACCGGTGTACAGGTCTGAATAATTCACGTCAACGTGGATGAGGGAGATTTTCGCGTTGTAGGGGCGCGCCATAGAGACCGCTTTTTCAACCAGAACTTTACTTTCCGGGGAGAGATCAACTGCGATAAGAATGTGTTTATAAGCCATAGTGTTACTCCTTCCATAAGTTGTCGATGACCATTGAGCTACTGGCGTTTCTTATGCCGCCGCGTCACCCGCGTCCTGCGAACTCTATGCGCGGGGCTAGCTCAGCCGTTTACCATAACTATCCTTACATTATAGCGACCAGGATAATCCGTCAATCTGCCTTGCTTGCCAGTTAGTTAAACAAAATTTTCAGGGAATTGCATTGATAGTGATTAACCTTCTGGTAAAAAAATTAACTGATCTCCTACAATGTGTATAAGAGCCGTTCGAATGCGGAGCGCTAATATGGACGGCTTTCGTAGTACTCTTTCACTGATTGTCTGGCAGGGTATCGGGGAGCGGTAGTCCCGGAGAGGAACTCCGTGGGCGGGTCGCCGGGGAGGAGATATGATAAGCACCGTCTCACTATTCTGGGCTTTATGTGTCGTTTGCATTGTTAATATGGCGCGCTATTTCTCATCGCTACGCGCACTGTTAGTGGTACTTCGTGGTTGCGATCCTTTGCTCTATCAATATGTCGATGGCGGCGGCTTCTTTACCACGCATGGTCAGCCCAACAAACAGGTGCGCCTGGTATGGTATATCTACGCTCAGCGCTATCGCGATCATCATGATGAAGAATTTATTCGCCGTTGTGAACGCGTGCGCCGCCAGTTTCTGCTGACCAGCGCGTTATGCGGTTTGGTGGTGGTGAGCTTGATTGCGCTCATGATTTGGCACTGAATAAAAAAAGCGGGCCAGTTTCCTGACCCGCTCGTATTAGATAAGCCTCCGGATGACGCCGCTTGTAGCGGCCTGTCAGGCCTGTGTCGTTTCATCCTGACAGGCCGGATTAGCGACAGCGCTATCCGGCCCATTTGGCTTAAATAATCTTCAGGGAAAGCCAGTACAGCACGCCGGAAAGAATAATCGCCGCCGGTAACGTAAATACCCAGGCCATCAGAATGCTGGTCACGGTTTTACGCTGCAACCCGCCGCCATCAACGACCATGGTTCCCGCCACTGAAGAGGAGAGTACGTGAGTGGTAGAAACTGGCATACCGGTGTAGCTGGCAAGACCGATAGAGACTGCCGCCGTCATCTGCGCCGACATTCCCTGCGCATACGTCATGCCTTTTTTACCAATTTTCTCGCCGATAGTGGTCGCCACGCGACGCCAGCCGATCATCGTACCAATACCCAGCGCCAACGCCACTGCCATAATGATCCACACTGGCGCATACTCAATGGTGCTTAACATATCGGTCTTCAGCTTTTTCAGCAGGCGCTGGTCATCGCTGCTTACGCCAGGCAATTTCACGACTTTGTCGGTCGTGTCGGAAATGCACAGCATAATGCGACGCAACTGACTACGCTGTTCAACGCTTAACTTGTCGTAGCTTTCCACGTTTGCCAGCATCCCTTTCGCACGGTTAAGCGCGTTAATGGTGTTAGCCGGATGGCAGTGGAATTCAGTCGGTTCAGTCGCGCCCGGTTCCGGAGACGGAATCAGTTGGTCAACGCCGGTGACGGCTTTCAGCAGGTCAGGACGCTGCTCAAAGTACGTTTCGACATTGTTGATAGCATCGCGCGTACGGGTGATTTCGTAGCTGGAGGCATTCATATTGACCACGAAACCCGCAGGCGCGACGCCAATCAGCACCAGCATGACCAGGCCAATGCCTTTCTGACCATCGTTCGCGCCATGCGAAAACGCCACGCCGATAGCTGAGAGGATCAGCGCGATACGCGTCCAGAATGGCGGCTTTTTCTTGCCGTCTTTCTTTTCACGTTCGGCTGGCGTCAGGTGGATACGGGCGCGTTTCTTAGTACCGCTCCAGTAGCGGCGCAGCAAGAAAATCAGACCGCCGGCGAATACCAGACCGACAATAGGGGAGATAATGAGTGAACCGAAAATATTGATAACTTTCGGGATGTTAAGCGCATCCACCACTGACGTGCCGGTCATCATCGCATTGGTTAAACCGATGCCGATAATGGCGCCAATCAGCGTGTGGGAACTGGACGCCGGCAACCCGAAATACCAGGTGCCGAGGTTCCAGATAATCGCCGCCAGCAACATGGAAAAGACCATAGCGAGGCCGTGCGCGGAACCCATGTTGAGCAGGAGATCCGTCGGTAGCATATGCACAATGGCATACGCCACGCTGAGACCCCCCAGCAAAACGCCAAAAAAGTTAAACACCGCCGCCATGACAACCGCCAGCTGCGAACGCATCGCACGGGTGTAAATCACGGTTGCGACTGCATTGGCTGTGTCATGGAAGCCGTTAATCGCTTCGTAGAACAGCACAAAAGCCAGAGCAAGCAATAATAAAAGCCCGGTATGTAAATCCAGGCCAGCAAACAAATGTAGCATAGGACGTTACGCCATTTTGAGGACATGAACGCGGCGCATTATCAGTGACTTTGGCGGCGCGGGCAAAGTGAAATATAGACTTTTTTTGATGTACTTCGTGCTTTGTTTGATATCACTAAAGAATTATCTTATATATTTCAGATAAATACCATTTTCAGGCGCTTTTCGCGCTGGTGCGACCACTGAGGAAACTTTACAATTCCCGCCCGAATTTGAGAGAGGAAGGCGACGTGGAAAGGTTTGATGCCGTTATTATAGGCGCTGGCGCAGCGGGCATGTTTTGCGCCGCGCAGGCAGGACAGGCGGGTAGCCGCGTGCTGCTCATCGATAATGGCAAGAAGCCAGGACGTAAAATCCTCATGTCCGGCGGTGGACGCTGCAACTTTACTAATCTTTATGTTGAGCCTGCTGCGTATTTGAGCCAGAACCCCCATTTTTGTAAATCAGCGTTAGCCCGCTATACCCAGTGGGATTTTATCGATCTGGTCGGCAGGTATGGGATAGCCTGGCATGAGAAAACGCTGGGACAGCTTTTTTGCGATGATTCCGCCCAACGCATTGTCGATATGCTGGTTGCCGAGTGCGACAAAGGCGGCGTAACGATGCGCCTGCGTAGCGAGGTATTGAGCGTCGAGCGTGATGAGTCGGGTTTCGTACTGGCGTTGAACGGCGAGACGGTGACTACGCAAAAGCTGGTGATTGCCAGCGGCGGCCTGTCGATGCCGGGGCTTGGCGCATCGCCGTTTGGCTATAAAATCGCCGAACAGTTTGGTCTCAAGGTGTTGCCGACGCGCGCCGGGCTGGTGCCTTTTACCCTACATAAGCCGCTGTTAGAACAGCTCCAGACGCTGTCTGGCGTCTCTGTGCCCTGCGTGATTACCGCCCGCAATGGCACGGTATTTCGAGAAAACCTACTTTTTACCCATCGTGGGCTGTCCGGCCCCGCTGTTTTACAGATTTCCAGCTACTGGCAACCGGGGGAGTTAGTGAGCATTAACTTATTGCCGGACCTCTCGCTGGAAGACGTTCTCAATGAACAGCGTAACGCGCACCCGAACCAGAGTCTGAAGAACACGCTGGCGATGCATCTGCCGAAACGGTTGGTGGAGTGTTTACAACAGTTGGGGCACATCCCGGATGTATCGCTCAGGCAGTTGAACGTTCGTGACCAGCAGGCGTTGGTTGACACGCTTACGGCCTGGCAAGTGCAGCCTAACGGCACCGAAGGCTATCGGACAGCGGAAGTGACGCTGGGCGGTGTGGATACAAACGAACTATCATCGCGGACTATGGAAGCGCGCCGCGTGCCGGGTCTCTATTTTATCGGCGAAGTGATGGACGTCACCGGCTGGTTGGGCGGCTATAACTTCCAGTGGGCGTGGTCGAGTGCCTGGGCCTGCGCGCAGGATTTGGCGGCAAAACGCTAAGTACCATTACAAACAATAAGCGAATAGACATCCCGGACAGAGGTGTTAGTATCGATTTATAGCAGTTATGAGTATGCGTGTTTCATTTACGGCCAGGAACGCTGATGATGACAACATTACTCCCTCTTTTCCGGGTACCTACATCATTCACTCCCTTTGACGGCGAGCGCTTCATCGGCGTCTGTTCGTCGTCTGGCCCCTTTTCTTTTTTCATTCTTATCCCGAATGGAAATCCCCGCTGAGCGCACGCCCGGCGGACTTTGTGACACGCATGGTTAGACAACAGGGATTACGGCGGGTCGATTATGGACAAAATGAAGCGTCATCTGGTGTGGTGGGGAGCGGGGATTCTTGTGGCGGTGGCCGCGATAGCCTGGTGGATGCTGCGCCCTGCGGGAATACCGGAGGGATTTGCCGCCAGCAACGGCAGAATTGAAGCCACCGAAGTGGATATTGCCACTAAGATTGCCGGGCGTATTGATACCATCCTCGTTTCGGAAGGGCAGTTCGTTCGTCAGGGCGAGGTGCTGGCGAAAATGGATACCCGCGTGCTGCAGGAGCAGCGGCTGGAGGCGATTGCGCAGATTAAAGAGGCCGAAAGCGCGGTTGCCGCCGCCCGTGCCTTGCTGGAGCAACGCCAGAGTGAAATGCGCGCCGCGCAGTCGGTCGTCAAACAGCGGGAAGCTGAGCTGGACGCCGTCTCTAAACGTCACGTGCGTTCCCGTTCGCTGTCGCAGCGTGGCGCGGTATCTGTACAACAGTTAGATGACGATCGCGCGGCGGCGGAAAGCGCGCGCGCCGCCCTGGAGACTGCCAAAGCGCAGGTATCTGCGGCAAAAGCGGCGATTGAGGCGGCGCGTACCAGTATTATCCAGGCGCAAACGCGCGTGGAAGCGGCGCAGGCGACCGAGCGGCGTATTGTCGCCGACATCGACGACAGCGAATTAAAAGCGCCGCGCGATGGACGCGTGCAGTACCGCGTTGCGGAGCCGGGCGAAGTGTTATCGGCTGGCGGCCGGGTGTTGAACATGGTCGATCTCAGCGATGTTTATATGACATTTTTCCTGCCGACCGAACAGGCGGGGTTGTTGAAGATCGGCGGCGAAGCGCGACTGGTGCTGGACGCCGCGCCGGATCTGCGTATTCCGGCGACGATCAGTTTTGTCGCCAGCGTGGCGCAGTTCACGCCCAAAACCGTGGAAACCCACGATGAACGGCTGAAGCTGATGTTCCGCGTCAAAGCGCGTATTCCGCCAGAGCTGCTGCGACAGCATCTGGAATATGTCAAAACCGGTTTGCCGGGAATGGCCTGGGTTCGTCTGGATGAGCGCGTGCCCTGGCCTGACGATCTGAACGTGAGGCTGTCGCAATGACGTCGCTGACGCTGGTGCCTGTTCCTCCCGTGGCGCAGCTTGAGGGGGTGAGCCAGCATTACGGAAAAACGGTCGCGCTGAACAATATCACGCTGGACATTCCCGCCCGTAGTATGGTCGGGCTGATTGGTCCGGACGGGGTGGGTAAGTCGAGCCTGCTGTCGCTGATTTCTGGCGCGCGGGTGATTGAGCAAGGGAACGTTATCGTCCTGGGCGGCGATATGCGCGATGCGAAACATCGCCGCGACGTCTGTCCGCGCATCGCCTGGATGCCGCAGGGGTTGGGGAAAAACCTTTATCACACGCTATCGGTTTATGAGAACGTCGATTTTTTCGCTCGTCTCTTTGGTCATGACAAAGCTGAACGCGAAGCGCGTATTACCGAGCTGCTGAACAGCACCGGCCTGGCGCCGTTTCGTGACCGTCCTGCCGGGAAGCTGTCCGGTGGGATGAAACAAAAGCTGGGGCTGTGCTGTGCGCTGATTCATGACCCGGAATTGCTGATTCTTGATGAGCCTACCACCGGCGTGGACCCGCTCTCCCGCGCTCAGTTCTGGGACTTAATCGACAGTATCCGCCAGCGCCAGACCAATATGAGCGTGTTGGTCGCAACGGCCTATATGGAAGAGGCGGAGCGTTTTGACTGGCTGGTGGCGATGAATGCGGGCGAGATACTGGCAACCGGCAGCGCGCAGCAACTGCGGGCAAAAACCCATAGCGCGACGCTGGAACAGGCGTTTATCGCCCTGTTGCCAGAAGCGCAGCGCCAGGCGCATAAGCCAGTGGTGATCCCGCCGTATCACGCTGAGCAGGAAGAGATTGCCATTGAGGCGAAAGATCTGACCATGCGCTTCGGTAAGTTCGTCGCGGTTGACCATGTTAATTTCCGCATTCCGCGCGGCGAGATTTTTGGCTTCCTCGGTTCAAACGGTTGCGGCAAATCGACCACCATGAAAATGCTGACCGGTCTGCTTCCCGCCAGCGAAGGCCAGGCTTGGCTATTTGGCCAGCCGGTGGACCCGAACGACATCGATACCCGTCGCCGGGTCGGGTATATGTCGCAGGCTTTTTCGCTCTATAACGAACTCACCGTGCGGCAGAATCTGGAACTTCATGCCCGCCTGTTTCATATTCCGCCAGCGGAGATCCCGGCGCGTGTCGCGCAGATGATCGAACGCTTTATGCTAACGGAGGTGGAAGATACGCTCCCCGCTTCGTTGCCGCTCGGTATCCGCCAGCGTTTATCGCTGGCGGTAGCGGTGATCCATCGCCCGGAAATGCTGATTCTTGATGAGCCAACGTCCGGCGTTGATCCGGTCGCCAGGGATATGTTCTGGCAGCTTATGGTCGATCTTTCGCGTCAGGATAAGGTGACGATTTTTATCTCGACCCATTTTATGAACGAAGCGGAACGTTGCGACCGAATGTCATTGATGCACGCCGGTAAAGTGCTCGCCAGCGGTACGCCGCAGGAATTGGTGCAACAGCGGGGCGCGGCCAATCTGGAGGCGGCGTTTATTTCCTGGCTACAGGAAGCTGCGGGAGCGGCGCCTGAAACCCCAATACCGCCATCCCAGACGCCCGCCGCGTCAGGTAAACCGTCGCGGCAGGGATTGAGCTTCCGGCGCTTGTTCAGCTACAGTCGCCGCGAAGCGCTGGAGCTACGCCGCGATCCGGTACGCTCGACGCTGGCGCTGCTGGGAACGGTAATTCTGATGCTGATTATGGGCTATGGCATCAGTATGGACGTGGAGAACCTGCGTTTTGCCGTACTCGACCGCGATCAAACCGTCAGTAGTCAGGCATGGTCGCTCAATCTGGCGGGATCGCGCTATTTTATCGAACAGCCGCCGCTCGCCAGCTATGACGAGCTTGACCGGCGGATGCGTTCGGGAGAGTTGGCGGTTGCCATTGAGATCCCGCCTAATTTTGGCCGCGATATTGCTCGCGGTACGCCAGCGCAGATTGGCGTCTGGGTGGATGGCGCCATGCCCAGCCGCGCCGAGACGGTGAAGGGGTACGTTCAGGCGATGCACCAAAGCTGGCTGCAGGAGGCGGCGAGTCGTCAGCCGAACCCGGTTAAACAGACCGGGCTGCTCAACATTGAAACGCGCTATCGTTATAACCCGGATGTGAAAAGTCTGCCCGCTATCGTTCCGGCGGTCATTCCGCTGCTGCTCATGATGATCCCGTCAATGCTTAGCGCCCTGAGCGTGGTGCGGGAGAAAGAGCTGGGGTCGATGATTAATCTGTACGTAACGCCGACGACGCGCAGCGAATTTTTGCTGGGTAAACAACTGCCCTATATCGCGCTGGGTATGCTGAACTTCTTGCTACTGTGCGCGCTGTCGGTCTTTGTGTTCGGCGTGCCGCTGAAAGGCAGCTTTCTCACGCTTACCCTCGCGGCGCTACTTTACGTCATCATCGCCACCGGTCTGGGGCTGCTGATCTCCACGTTTATGAAGAGCCAAATCGCCGCTATTTTTGGGACGTCGATTATTACCCTCATTCCGGCAACACAATTTTCCGGCATGATCGATCCGGTGGCTTCGCTGGAAGGACCGGGAAGATGGATCGGCGAGATCTACCCGACCAGCCATTTTCTGACGATCGCGCGCGGGACGTTTTCCAAAGCGTTGGATCTGTCCGATCTCTGGCCGTTATTTATGCCGTTACTGATTGCCGTCCCGGTGGTGATGGGTCTGAGCATTCTGCTGCTGAAAAAACAGGAGGGGTAATGCGCGGATTACGTAATATTTATAACCTCGGCGTCAAAGAACTGCGCAGTCTGCTGGGCGACAAAGCGATGCTGGCGCTGATCGTCTTCGCCTTTACGATTTCGGTTTACTCCTCCGCTACCGTCCTGCCCGGTTCGTTGCATCTTGCCCCTATCGCCATCGCCGATATGGATCAGTCGCAGTTGTCGAACCGTATTGTGAATAGTTTTTATCGCCCGTGGTTTCTGCCGCCGGAGATGATTACGGCAACGGAAATGGATGCCGGACTGGATGCCGGACGCTATACCTTTGCGGTCAATATTCCGCCGAATTTCCAGCGTGATGTGCTGGCCGGACGTCAGCCTGATATTCAGGTTAACGTCGATGCGACGCGCATGAGTCAGGCGTTTACCGGCAACAGTTATATCCAGAATATTATTAGCGGCGAGGTCAACAGCTTTGTGGCGCGCGCGCGGGGAGATAACGTTCAGCCGGTGTCGCTGGAGATTCGGATGCGCTTTAACCCGAATCTGGACCCGGCGTGGTTTGGCGGCGTGATGGCGATTATCAACAACATTACCATGCTGGCGATAGTGCTGACCGGATCGGCGCTGATCCGCGAGCGAGAACACGGCACGGTAGAGCATCTGTTGGTGATGCCGGTCACGCCCTTTGAGATCATGATGGCGAAAGTGTGGTCGATGGGGCTGGTCGTGCTGGTGGTTTCCGGTTTGTCTTTGATGTTGATGGTGAAAGGCGTACTTGGCGTACCGATTGAAGGATCGATCCCATTGTTTATGTTGGGCGTGGCGCTGAGCCTGTTCGCCACCACTTCAATTGGGATTTTTATGGGCACCATCGCCCGTTCGATGCCGCAACTGGGGTTATTAATGATTCTGGTACTGTTACCGCTACAAATGCTTTCCGGCGGTTCCACGCCGCGCGAAAGTATGCCGCAGGCGGTGCAGGATATTATGCTGACCATGCCGACGACGCATTTTGTCAGCCTTGCCCAGGCTATTCTTTATCGCGGCGCAGGTTTGAGTATCGTCTGGCCGCAGTTCCTGACCCTGTTGGCGATAGGCGGCGTGTTCTTCCTGATAGCGCTGTTACGCTTCAGAAAAACGATTGGCACAATGGCGTAAACATTATTGCCAGATGGCGGCTGCGCCTCATCCGGCCTACAAACGACAGACGTGCGAACGTAGGCCGGACAAGCGAAGCGCCCCCGGCAAGGCGCTGGGGCGTTAGTCTTCTTTCGGCAAGCACTGCAAGTGGCCGTGGCGCACGCCGCGCTGGGCGATAACATCATCGGCAAAATGCTGTACGTCGCCCATATCGCCCTTCAGAACGGCGATCTCCAGACAGTCATCGTGGTTGATATGGACGTGCAGCGTGGCGACGGATAAATCATGATGATGATGCTGGGTGGAGACGATGCGGCTGGCTAAATCCCGTTTCTCATGTTCATAAACATATGAAAGTACCGCGAAACCCTGTGTACCGTGTTCCTGGGTGGCCTCCTGCGCCAGAGCGCCGCGCAAAATATCACGGATCGCTTCGGAGCGATTGTTATAGCCGCGTCGCTGGCTCAGGCTGTCCAGCGTTTCCAGTAAATCGTCATCGAGGGTGATGGTGACACGTTGCATCTGACTTAAACCTTTTGGTATGGCGCGTCGGCGCATGGGAAGCTCCGCATTTTGTAACACACGTCCGCCGCCAGAGGGAAAAATTAATGTGTCATAACGCTTTTGTTATCGTCTGCGGCGTCAGCGTAAACGGTGTGGGGGTACAGACTGCCAGACTGAGCGTATCGAGCTGACACTGGCTGACCGACAAGGCAGAGGGCAACGTGCTGTCCACGCTGACGATTTGCCAGGCGCTGCCGCCGCGTTGTTTTACGATGGCTTCTTTACGCGTCCAGATACGCCAGAAGGCCGCCAGTTGTCGCTCCGGACGTTCCGCTTCCATTTCAGCATGTTCGCCGAGGCTGAATACCGCATTTGCCAGCGAACGCCAGTTATCGCGCGGGCGGATCACTTCAATATCGCAGCCGACTTCACCTTCGTCGCTAAGCAACAGAGCAATAGTGTCGCCGCTATGGCTGAGGTTAAACCATAGCGGCGTTCCGGCGGAAAAAGCCGGTTTACCCTGTTCGCCATACACCATCTCCGGTAGCGGCGAGAGCGCACGGGAAAGCAGCACGCGCCCGGCCAGCCAGCTTGCCCGGCGAACGCCCTGCGGCGCCTGAGCGATTAACGCGTCGGGCAATTGACCTGCGCTTAATGTTGACACTTTTCCCAGAACGACCTGGTACATATCAGGACCAACGTTGCCTATGAAGAAGAGGAGATTGTAGCATCTGTCGCCTCATCCCGGTAAACGGCTTTTCGGTCGGCCTGGCCCCAGTAAGATCGCCAGTTTGCTGCCGCCTTTAGTAGTTTCCATCCAGATTTTGCAGACGCTGGTCAAAGGAACGGACAAGAGCATCCCGACCGGGCCTAATAGCCATCCCCAGACCAATAACGAAAGAAATACCACCAGCGTGGACATTCCCAGACGATGGCCCATCATGCGTGGCTCCATAATGTTGCCAATCACCATATGGACCACCAAAAAGAGCGCGCCGACCAGTACGCACTCGTAAAAACCGTTAAATAACAGCGCCTGAATCATGGGGGGAACGGCGGAAATCACCGAGCCGATATTAGGAACGTAATTGAGCAAAAAGGCCAGTACGCCCCACATTAGCGCAAACTGAATACCCATTAACGCCAGCCCCAGCCAGATAATCGCGCCCGTCCATAAACTGAGCAGCGTTTTCAGCGCCAGATAATGCGAGACGCCTTTCAGGGCGCGGTGCAGGCCGGCAATATGGATTTGTGGATTGTTAAGCGCGAAACGTAATTTATAAGGCACGTGACGCACCTCAAACAGCATAAAAACCACGGTCATCACCAGTAGCACAATGCTTGCCATCGCGCCCGATACGCCGGTCATTAATGTTGTGGTGAAGAGCATGATTTTATCGGAATCCATCCCGCGGAGCATACGTTCCGGCGACATATGTAAATTCAGGAAGGGCATTAACTCCTGAAGGTGTAAGACTTTACGCGTCAGCTCCTTGCTGTATTTAGGCAGCATCGCGATAAATTCATTAAGCGATGCGGCAAGCACACCCACCAGCGCGGTAAGCACGATCAGCATGACGACCACCACGATAGTAATCGCCAGCGGTCGCTTCACGCCCCGACGAATAAACCAGGTCACTAATGGGTTAAGAACGATGGCAAAAAAGAGCGCCAGCAAGAGTTGTACAATAATATCCGCCGCGGCATGAATCCCGGCGAGAATAATAACCAGGGAGGCCAGTTTCAGCAGAATATGCATACCCGTTTTGTCGGGTTGAGCGGTTGCCATGAAGTTTTCCTTGTTGTGTTTTTTTCTAAGTGTAGCGGCTGCCCTGATACCGATAATCTGAATCTCACTACTGATTTTCACCGCGCGCCATGATAGAAAAGAAAACATGTTGTAAAAATGCGGTGATACTCATGCCCGAACCCGTCGCTGAACCGGCGCTAAACGGATTGCGCCTCAATCTGCGTATTGTCTCCATTGTGATGTTTAACTTTGCCAGCTACCTGACCATCGGCCTGCCGCTCGCCGTCTTGCCCGGCTATGTGCATGATGCGATGGGATTCAGCGCGTTCTGGGCGGGGCTTATTATCAGCCTGCAATACTTCGCCACTCTGTTAAGCCGTCCCCATGCCGGGCGGTATGCGGATGTATTAGGGCCAAAAAAAATCGTTGTCTTTGGCTTATGCGGCTGTTTTTTAAGCGGACTCGGCTACCTGCTGGCGGATATCGCCAGCGCCTGGCCGATGATCAGTTTGTTGCTACTGGGGCTGGGTCGCGTGATTTTGGGGATTGGGCAAAGTTTTGCCGGCACCGGTTCGACACTGTGGGGCGTCGGCGTCGTCGGGTCGTTGCATATTGGTCGGGTCATCTCCTGGAACGGTATCGTCACCTACGGCGCAATGGCGATGGGCGCGCCGCTGGGCGTGCTGTGTTATGCCTGGGGCGGGTTACAGGGGCTGGCGCTAACGGTGATGGGCGTGGCGCTGTTGGCGATACTGTTAGCGCTTCCACGTCCGTCGGTGAAGGCGAACAAAGGCAAGCCGCTGCCGTTTCGCGCGGTGCTGGGGCGTGTCTGGCTGTATGGTATGGCGTTGGCGCTGGCCTCGGCAGGGTTTGGCGTCATCGCGACGTTTATTACCTTATTTTATGATGCTAAAGGCTGGGATGGCGCCGCCTTTGCGCTCACGTTATTTAGCGTCGCGTTTGTCGGCACGCGTTTGCTGTTCCCTAACGGCATCAATCGTTTAGGCGGGTTGAATGTCGCCATGATCTGCTTTGGCGTGGAGATTATTGGTCTGTTACTGGTGGGGACGGCAGCCATGCCGTGGATGGCAAAAATCGGCGTTTTACTCACGGGGATGGGGTTTTCGCTGGTCTTTCCGGCGCTGGGCGTGGTGGCCGTCAAAGCCGTGCCGCCGCAGAACCAGGGCGCGGCGCTGGCGACCTATACCGTCTTTATGGATATGTCTTTGGGGGTTACCGGGCCGCTGGCAGGGCTGGTGATGACCTGGGCGGGCGTGCCGGTGATTTATCTGGCGGCGGCCGGGCTGGTAGCGATGGCGCTATTGCTGACCTGGCGCTTAAAAAAACGGCCTCCGTCTGCACTGCCGGAGGCCGCATCATCGTCGTAAAGGTTACTTAATAACCAACGTATTGATGATGTTTTCAGCCGTGGTTTGCGCTTTTTGCTGATTGTCCGCAGGCAGCGTGACCTGAATCGTCAGCAATTGGTTATCCACTTTGCCCAGCACGATGGAAGAGTACGCCGTCTGGCCCTTCGCGGAGATAATGCTGTCCAGTTGTTGCAACGTATGGCCTTTGAGCTCAATAGACTTATTGGTGACGACCTGAAGCTGCGGGTCGCGGCTACGCTGTTGCTCAAGCAGGCGGTTCGCCAGCACCGGCAACGCTTCATCGGTATTATCGCCGACGATAACAATCACCGCTTTCTGGCCCGTCGGGTCAGAATAAACGTGCATATTATTCGCCTGGGTGCCCAGCTTACCGCTTTGATCGGTCATATCCGCCGGCAGTGAGAAACTGAGTTTGCCATCCATCAGGCTGATGGGCTGACCGGAGGCCTGGCTTTCTGCGGCGGCGCTTTCTGCCGACGCTTTCGTATCGTTGTTATCACAGGCCGCAAGCCCCATAACCAGCAGGCCAATACCGGCATATTTAACCAAATTGCGCATTGACTTCTTCCTTTCGATAAACGGCCATAACGGCTCATTCGCTCATCTTATCACAACTCGGAAAACGAACCTTTAACTTGCCGGTAATGGGGAAATTTCAGATTTATCTGCCAGCTTTTTCAGCAACATATTCAGTAGAACGCCGTACATCGGCAGGAAGAAAATAATGCTGATGAGCACCTTAAAGCAATAATCCACCAGCGCAATTTCCATCCAGTGCCCGGCCATAAAGGCATCGGGGCTTCGCCAGAACGCAATGAAGAAAAAGGCAAGGGTATCGCTGATATTGCCAAACAGCGTTGAAGCGGTCGGCGCCAGCCACCAGCGACGATTTTGGCGCAGGCGGTTAAACACATGGACATCAAGGATCTGTCCCAGCGCGTAGGCCATAAAGCTGGCGGCGGCGATACGGGCGACGAACAGATTAAAGTTCGCCAGCGCGGCGAAACCTTGCCAGGCGCCCATATAGAACAGCGATGACACCACATATGACACCAGCAGCGCAGGGATCATGACGGCGAAGATAATGCGGCGCGCCAGCGGTGCGCCAAAAATACGCACGGTAAGATCGGTGGCGAGAAAAATAAAAGGAAAACTAAACGCGCCCCAGGTCGTGTGGAAACCAAAAATAGTGATGGGGAGCTGCACCAGATAGTTACTGGAAATGATCACCAGTAAATGGAATAGCGATAGCCAGAACAACGCTTTTACGCGCTGTGATTGTGTAAACGGAGTCATATTGTGACCTTTTTGTTGGATGGGGTGAGGGAACCCAATAAAGAACCGCCGCATAATACTGTTTTGCGCTGGCATTGCAATGGCTAATTTTCACGCAATCGTTAACCTGCCTGGCTTACTGACGAAGATGGGCGTAAAATATCGCCGTTTTTCTACCATTGAGACGAAGATGAGCGATCTGTTTTCCTCCCCTGACCATACGCTTGACGCCCTGGGGCTGCGTTGCCCTGAACCGGTAATGATGGTGCGCAAAACGGTGCGCAACATGCAAACTGGCGAAACATTGCTGATTATCGCCGACGATCCGGCGACGACGCGTGATATTCCGGGGTTCTGTACCTTTATGGAACACGATTTGCTGGCGCAAGAGACGGAGGGTCTGCCGTACCGCTATTTATTGCGTAAAGCGCATTAACCGCACGGCAGATAGCATTCTGATTAGAAGCTTTCCCAGTTCGCCTGTTCTGCGGCGGGCTGTGGCGTTAAGCCTTTGCTTAACGGCGTCGGCGACGCCTCCCGACGAGGTTGTTTCTGGATGCGGAACGCGGCGACCGCCTGACGAAGCTCGTTAGCCTGATCTTCCAGCGCCGCCGCCGCTGCTGCGGATTCTTCTACCAGCGAGGCGTTTTGCTGCGTCACGCTGTCCATTTCCGATACCGCCTGCGCCACCTGCTCAATGCCTTTGCTTTGCTCATCGGAGGCAGAGGCGATTTCGCCCATAATATCGGTTACGCGGGTCACGGCGTTGACGATCTCTTTCATGGTTTCTCCCGCTTCGCGTACCTGCGTAGAGCCGGTATCAATGCGCGACACGGAGTTTTCAATCAGCACTTTGATCTCTTTGGCGGCCTGCGCGCTACGGCTGGCCAACGTGCGTACCTCTCCGGCCACAACCGCGAATCCTCGCCCCTGTTCGCCGGCGCGGGCGGCTTCTACCGCGGCGTTCAGCGCCAGGATATTAGTCTGGAAGGCGATACCGTCAATCACGCTGGTGATGTCCACGATTTTTTCCGAGCTTTCGGCGATATCGTTCATGGTGCTCACTACGTTATCCACCACGCGTCCTCCTTTACGCGCGGTTTCTGATGCGGTTTTCGCCAGACCCGTCGCCTGTCGTGCGTTATCGGTGTTTTGCCGTACCGTGGCGGTTAACTGTTCCATGCTGGCGGCGGTCTCCTCCAGCGCCGAGGCCTGCTGTTCGGTACGGGAAGAGAGGTCGCTGCTGCCGGCGGAAATTTCGCCTGCGCCAGTATAGATAGAGTCTGCGTTATCGCGCACCGCGCTGACGGTACGGATTAACGACTGCTGCATCGTTTTAAGACCGGCGGCCAGTTGGCCCATTTCACTGCGTCCTTCGGCCTCTATCTCATGGGTAAGATCGCCGTCGGCGATCGTTTGAATGTGCGCCATAATCCGTTGCAGCGGGCGGAGTAGAACGCGTTGCAGCCCCAGCCAGATAAACGCCAGCACGATGAGTACGATAAGTAGAATTATCCCCAGCGTCCATTGCATCTGGGTAAAGCTGCTCTGATTCTGATCGCTGGCTAATTTTATTAATTGCGCATTTTGAGATAGCCACTGGTCATATACCTGCTCCATGTCATCCTGCGCTTTTTGCGCGTCAAGGTTGCCATAGGCGGCGTAATTATCGGCTTTAAGATAGTGGATAGACTGCTGCAAAACGTCATACATCTGCTTAAAGCTGGCTTCGGCCTGGGCATCCAACGCCGGATCTTTTCCTGCGATCGCTTCGGAGTTCACGTAGTTGTTGAAATGCTTTTCCGCTTCGTTGAGCGACGCGCCAGCGTTGGTTAACAGCGTGTTCATGGCGTCCAGTGATGCGGGATCGCGCTGATTTTTTAACATGCGTATCGCCACGCGGTTAATGGTGACGCGGGTTTCAATCAATGTCTGAAAACTGCCGCCCAGTTCCTGTTGTTGGTAACTCAGTGCGCTCGCATTCTGGAAATTCAGCCGATCGCTGCTGACGGCGGAATAAAACAGTATTCCTGTCACCAACAATAAGGCGCTAAATATGCCCAGCGTCGCGATAACGCCGGTGATGACTTTGATATTTTTCATAGTGCCTAACATTCCTTATTTTGTAGACGGTATGATCAATATCGGTTGGATAAAAATTAACCTTACATCAAATCACGCTATTTCTGATTAATGGTTTGATAAGTAATAGAAAATAAATAATTTTCGCGTGAATAATATGAACAAAGAAAGGAATATCGCGGGATAACCCGGCGACACGACGCCGCCGGGTGGGAGAAGATTAGTTTTTACGCAGCAAACGTAGCGCGTTGGCGGTCACCAATACCGTGGCTCCCGTATCCGCCAGGATTGCCAGCCATAGCCCGGTAAAACCCAGTAGCGTCGTCACCAGGAAAATGGCTTTCAGCCCCAGCGCAATGGTGATGTTCTGCCGGATATTCGCGTGGGTAGCGCGCGCCAGCGTAATCATCTGCGCTAACCCGCGCAGACGGTTATGAGTAAGGGCGGCGTCAGCCGTTTCCAGCGCGACGTCAGTACCGCTGCCCATCGCAATTCCGATACTGGCGGCTTTCATCGCGGGCGCATCATTAATGCCGTCGCCCACCATGGCCAGCGGCGCTTGTTGGTTAAGGGCGGTGACTGCCCGCACCTTGTCTTCCGGCAGTAGCCCGGCTTTAAACGCCAGATCCAGCTCGCCGGCAATCGCTGCCGCCGCCCGTGGGTTATCGCCGGTCAGAATCACGCCGTTAACGCCTAACTGATGCAGTTCGCGGATGGCGTCGCGCGCATCGTCACGCAACGTATCCTGGAGGGCGAGGACGCCAAGTACGGTCTCGTTACGCAGCACCAGAACCACCGTCTGCCCGGCGTTTTCCAGTTCGCTAATTTGCCCGGCAAACGCTGCCGCAGGCTGTTTTCCCGCCGCGCAAATCAGAATTCGTTCGCCGTTAACCTGCGCTTCAATCCCGGTGCCGGCCAGCGTTCGCTGCGATTCCGCCGTCGGGATCGCCAGATCGCGTGTCTGCGCTTCGCGGACAATAGCCTGCGCCAGCGGGTGCGTAGCGCCTTGTTCTACGGCTGCCGCCAGCGCCAACAGTTCAGCTTCGCTGATACCGCTTGCCGGATGAATCGCCGTCACCCGTGGTTTACCGATGGTCAACGTACCGGTTTTATCAAAGGCGACCTGCGTGATACGGCCCAGTTGCTCCAGCGCTGCGCCGCCTTTAATCAATGCGCCGCGCCGTGCCGCCGCCGCCAGCCCGGAGGTAATGGCCGCGGGCGTGGAGATCACCAGCGCGCACGGGCAACCGATTAATAGCAGCGTCAGCCCTTTATAAATCCACTCCTGCCAGCCGCCATCGAACATCAGCGGCGGAATAAGCGTCACCAGCAACGCGATAACCATAATGACCGGCGTATAGATGCGGCTGAAACGGTCAATAAACCGCTCAATAGGCGCACGGCGCTCTTCCGCCTCTTCAATCAGCGTCAGGATACGGTCAATCGCGCTGGCGCCAGGTTCAGATAGCACCTCCAGGGTGACGAGACGGTCAACGCTGGTCGCGCCTGCCGGGACTTTGTCGCCCGTTGCGCGCTCCACAGGGATAGACTCGCCGGTGAGCGCGCTTTCATCAAAGCTGGCGAAACCGGAAACCAGTTTACCGTCGGCGGGTAAACGCCCCCCGGCGGCGACTTCGATAATATCGCCCGGTCGCAGGGTATTAATAGCGACCTCTTCCCGCACGCCGTCGCGCAGACGGGTCGCCGTTTCCGGTTTAAGCGCCATTAACGCGCTGACGCCTTTACGGGCGCGGCTGGCGGCCCATCCTTCCAGGCGCTCGCCGATGAGGAACAGCAGCAATACCATTGCTGCTTCCGCCGTCGCGCCAATAAACAGCGCGCCAATGGCGGCTACGCTCATCAGCGTTTCAATAGCGAACCAACTGCCGCTTTTCATCAGCCGCAGCGCCTGGCGGGCAATAGGATACAGACCGACCAGAGTGGTGACGATAAAGGCCAGTTGGCCGAACGGGTGGTTAAATTGCTCCAGCCCCCAGCTTATCGCCATCATAATGATCAGCGTAATAAGCGGCAGGTTCTCTTTAAGACGAGATTCAGGCGCGGCGTCGCGCGAATCTTCACTACGCAAGGTATAACCCGCCTTCTGTACGGCGCGTTCAATTTGCGCGCGGAGGTCGGCGTCGGCATCGACCACTAACTTTTCGGTGGCGAACAGCACTTGCGCCTGGTTGACGCCGCGAATTTGGCGGACCGCATTCTCCACTTTTCGGGCGCAGGCGGCGCAGTCCATGCCGGAGATTTTCCAGGTATAGCGCGTGCCTGCCACGGCAGTAGAAACAGGCGCGCTGGACGCGCAATGTTCTTCGCAGCAGCAGCTATCGGCCTTCTGTATTGCCGGGGCTAATCTGAAGGAGGTAAAGGGCGGGACTTTTTTGCCATCGGTATCAGGGGTCGACATAACGTCCTCCGGTTGATGATAATTTTCTCATTAACCGGAGGATACACTCTGGAGTCGACTCCAGAGTCAAGCGCTATTATTTACAGGTACAGCGAGCGAACAATCAGGAAGTGTCCGGCAAAGTAGCAGGCGGCGGCAATCGCGTTATCCGCCCGGAAACGGCGGCGGTAATGGCTACCCAGCCAGACGATATTGCCGATGAACAGCAGCGTCGCGCCGGTAAAGGCCGAAAGGGCTGGCGCCGTTGGGCGGAAGAACCACAGTTCGCCCGCCAGCCAGACCATGACCAGCGTCATGGCGATAAAAGTACATACCGGCCAGCGTAGCTCCTCCAGTCGCGTCCAGATAACGGCGATAAGCAACGCGCCGACTATCAGTAACGCCAGCGGCAGCGGCCAGAAGAACGACAACGTCATTTGGCTGGCAAAGTAAATGGTGTAGAGCAGATGCGATAAGAAAAATGCCCCGACGGCGTACAGCAGGCGTTGACGCGGCAAGAGCGTTAACGCATCGCCGACCAGCGAGGCGCACAGCCCGGCCAACACAAGATAACTGATGGCGTCAAACATCGGCGCTTGCCAGGCCAGTAACAGCAACAGTAATAACGTGACGGGCTTAAAAACCCAGCGTTGCCAGGCTGGCCCGCGATAGGAGGCGTCCACATACAGCCATGCGGACAGGCAGACAGCGATAAACGACCAAAGCATCTTAATTCCTTGAATTCGTTATTTTTTCGCAAACGGTATGCTTGCGGCTCTATTATTCAGTGTAGAGGCCGTGACGGTCAGATGACAACACTATAACGGGCAGGGTATGCTTATTTCCGCATTTTCTGACAGGTTAACAGTATGAGTAAGCCACCGCTTTTCTTCATTATAATCATCGCATTAATCGTAGTTGCCGCGTCGTTCCGCTTCGTTCAGCAACGGCGGGAAAAAGCCGCTAATGAGGCGGCGCCGTTACAGCAAAAGCTGGTCGTGGTCAGCAGTAAACGGGAGAAGCCGGTTAACGACCGACGCTCTCGCCAGCAGGAAGTGAGCCCGGCGGGAACCAGTATGCGCTATGAGGCAAGTTTTAAGCCGCTCAATGGCGGTCTGGAAAAAACGTTCCGTTTACAAGCGCAGCAGTACCACGCTTTGACGGTGGGCGATCAAGGTACGCTGAGCTATAAGGGAACTCGGTTCGTCGGGTTTGTTAGCCGTACCCCGGATAACGAATAAACCGTCATCCGGCAGCAAACGTTATTTTTTGTTCTTAAACTTCTTCTGCCAGACCAGCAGCTCAAACACGCCGAACAGGAAAATGCGGATTTTCTCTCCCGTCGTCATCTGCGGGCCCTCTTTCGGTATCGTTGATTTCAGCAACGCCAACTGCATACCGTGCATCAGCGCCATGAACACCAACGCCACGTTGACGAAGATATTGAGCGGGCGCGGGAAGGGATGCACCAGATTAAGAATCAAAAATGCCCACACGAAGAGCATTAATAAGCGGCCCAGATTAATCAACATCATTTTCTCCTTGCGCGTCGCGCTGATACAGACGATAAGCGACCTGTCCGGCCACCTTTTCTCGATACAATGCCCAGTTCGCCGGAACGGGCGGCAGACCGTTTTCCACCTCGCTTTCTACGTAGATTAGCGCGTCGTCGGCCAGCCATCCCTGGGTTTCCAGCAATTGTAACGTCTCTTCCAGCAGCCCTTTACGAAACGGCGGGTCGACAAAGACGACGTGATGCGGCGTTCCCGGCTGGCTGAGGAAGGCCAGAGTATTGGTATTGACGACGCGAGCATTGTTGGCTTTCAGCGTCGCCAGATTTTTTTGTAACTGCTGCGATACGGCGCGATCCATTTCCAGTAACGTTGCCTGGGCCGCATAACGTGATAGCGCTTCCAGACCCAGCGCGCCGCTGCCGGCAAAGCAATCCAGACAATGGGCGTCTACCATTACCGGAGCCAGCCAGTTAAATAACGTTTCGCGCACGCGATCGGTGGTGGGACGCAGACCCGGGCTGTCCGGAACCGGTAATTTACGGCCACGCCATTGCCCGCCAATAATGCGGATTTGGCCGCTGCCAGAGTGAGTCGGTTTTTTCATTTCTCTTGCTCGAACCGCCTGTTGCAAGTTATTCCAGGCGGTGATGTGAATTAAGTTAAGTGATAGACTATTTCATCATTTTTTTAGCTTCCATGTATATAGCGCCGCGAGGGGTGTAGTCGCAGATGGCAAAACAGAAAAAACGTGGCTTCTTTTCCTGGTTGGGCTTCGGTGATAAAGAGCAGAAGCAGGAACAGACCGAAGAACAGCAGATTGTTGAGGAACAACGACCGGTTGAGCCCCCTGTTGAAACGGCGGCAGACGTAGACGCGCAAACGCCCGCGCACAGCAAAGCAGAAACAGAAGCCTTTGCGGAAGAGGTGGTGGACGTTACTGAGAAAGTTCAGGAGAGCGAAAAACCGCAGCCGGTAGAGCCGGAGCCCGCGGCGGCCATTGAGATGGCAGCGCCGCAGATCGCGGTGGAACGCGAGGAATTGCCGCTGCCGGAAGAGGTCAAAGACGAGGCTATCTCGCCGGAAGAGTGGCAGGCCGAAGCGGAAACCGTAGAGGTCATTGCCGCGGTAGAAGAAGAGGGCGAAAACGCGGCGAAATTCACCGACGAAGAGCTGGAAGCGCAGGCGCTGGCCGCTCAGGCGGCGGAAGAGGCGGTGATGGTTGTTCCGCCGGCGGAAGAAGACGCGCCGGTGGAAGCGATCGTTCAGGAACAGGAAAAACCGACTAAAGAAGGTTTCTTTGCCCGCCTGAAACGCAGCCTGCTGAAAACCAAAGAAAATCTCGGTTCCGGATTTATCAGTCTGTTCCGCGGCAAGAAAATCGACGATGATTTGTTCGAGGAGCTGGAAGAGCAGTTGCTCATCGCTGATGTCGGGGTGGAAACCACGCGTAAGATTATCGCTAATCTGACGGAAGGCGCCAGCCGCAAACAGCTTAAAGATGCCGAGGCGCTGTATGGTCTGTTGAAAGACGAGATGGGCGAGATTCTGGCGAAGGTAGACGAACCGCTTAATATTGAAGGTAAAACGCCTTTTGTTATTCTGATGGTTGGCGTGAACGGCGTGGGTAAAACCACCACTATCGGTAAACTGGCGCGCCAGTTTGAGCAGCAGGGTAAATCAGTGATGCTGGCGGCGGGGGATACTTTCCGCGCGGCGGCGGTCGAACAGCTACAGGTCTGGGGACAGCGTAACAACATTCCGGTTATCGCCCAGCATACCGGCGCGGACTCCGCCTCGGTGATTTTTGACGCTATCCAGGCCGCGAAGGCGCGTAATGTGGATGTGTTAATTGCCGATACGGCAGGGCGTCTGCAGAACAAGTCGCACCTGATGGAAGAGCTGAAAAAAATCGTTCGCGTCATGAAAAAGCTGGACGAAGAAGCGCCACATGAAGTTATGCTGACCATTGACGCCAGCACCGGACAGAACGCGGTAAGCCAGGCCAAACTGTTCCATGAAGCGGTAGGCTTAACCGGTATTACCCTGACCAAGCTGGACGGTACGGCGAAAGGCGGGGTGATTTTCTCGGTAGCTGACCAGTTTGGCATTCCTATCCGTTACATTGGCGTGGGCGAACGTATCGAGGATTTGCGTCCGTTTAAGGCGGACGATTTTATTGAGGCACTTTTTGCCCGAGAGGATTAACAATGATTCGCTTTGAACATGTCAGCAAGGCCTATCTCGGCGGGAGACAAGCGCTGCAGGGAGTGACATTCCATATGCGGCCAGGCGAGATGGCGTTTCTGACCGGCCACTCCGGCGCGGGGAAAAGTACCCTGCTGAAGTTAATCTGTGGGATTGAGCGGCCCAGCGCCGGCAAAATCTTCTTCAGCGGGCATGATATTACGCGCCTGAAAAACCGCGAAGTGCCGTTTTTGCGCCGCCAGATTGGGATGATTTTCCAGGATCACCATCTGCTGATGGATCGCACGGTCTATGACAATGTGGCGATACCGTTAATCATTGCCGGCGCCAGCGGCGATGATATCCGTCGTCGTGTGTCGGCGGCGCTGGATAAGGTTGGACTACTGGACAAAGCGAGAAACTTCCCGATTCAACTCTCCGGAGGCGAACAGCAGCGCGTGGGCATCGCCCGCGCGGTGGTCAATAAGCCAGCGGTATTGCTGGCGGATGAACCGACCGGGAACCTGGACGACGCGTTGTCGGAAGGGATTTTACGTCTGTTTGAAGAGTTTAACCGCGTAGGGGTGACGGTACTGATGGCGACGCACGATATTGGACTTATCTCCCGTCGTTCCTATAGGCAGCTCGTCCTGAGCGATGGACATCTGCATGGAGGCCTGGCCAATGAATAGGCGCGACGCGATTAACCAAATCAGGCAGTTCGGCGGACGGCTGGATCGACTGCGTAAGTCTCGCGGCGGAACAGGCGGCGGGCGCAACGCGCCAGGACGCCAGAAGCCGACGCCGAAACCGAACTCACGTAAAACAAATGTCTTTAATGAACAGGTGCGCTATGCCTGGCACGGCGCGCTGCAGGATCTGAAAAGCAAACCGCTGGCGACGTTTCTGACGGTGATGGTGATCGCCATCTCCCTGACGCTGCCCAGCGTCTGTTACATGGTCTATAAGAACGTCAACCAGGCGGCGACTCAGTATTATCCGTCGCCGCAGATCACCGTTTATCTGCAAAAAACGCTGGATGATGACGCGGCGGCACGGGTTGTTGGGCAGCTTCAGGCCGAGCAGGGCGTTGAGAAGGTCAACTACCTGTCCCGTGAGGACGCGCTGGGAGAATTCCGCAACTGGTCGGGTTTTGGCGGCGCGCTGGATATGCTGGAAGAGAACCCGCTACCGGCGGTGGCGGTGGTGATCCCCAAGCTGGACTTCCAGAGTACCGCCTCGCTTAATACGCTGCGCGACCGTATCTCGCAGATTAACGGCATTGACGAAGTCCGCATGGATGATAGCTGGTTTGCGCGCCTGGCGGCGCTCACTGGGCTGGTGGGCCGCGTGTCGGCGATGATCGGCGTGCTGATGGTCGCGGCGGTCTTCCTCGTTATCGGCAACAGCGTGCGCCTGAGCATTTTTGCCCGTCGCGATACCATTAACGTGCAAAAGCTGATTGGCGCGACCGATGGCTTTATCCTGCGTCCGTTCCTCTATGGCGGCGCGTTGCTCGGTTTTTCCGGCGCGTTTCTTTCACTGATATTGTCTGAAATTTTGGTGATGCGTTTATCATCGGCGGTGACTGAAGTGGCGCAGGTCTTCGGCACGAAGTTTGATCTCAATGGCTTATCGTTCGATGAGTGCCTGTTGCTGCTGCTGATCTGTTCCATGATCGGCTGGATCGCCGCCTGGCTGGCCACGGTGCAACATTTACGTCACTTTACTCCCGATTGATAAAATCGTGGTATAATATTTCCCTGCAATGGGCTTCCGTTCGCAGGGAAAGAGTCCCTGTTGTCTCTTCCCCGCGCATCATCTTTATGTCACAAGATTTGTGCAAATTATGCACAGTGTTACATTGAACTTGTGGATAAAATCACTGTCTGATAAAAGAGTGGGTGATATTCTCGTTGCTCATCGGCTTTGGCACGGTTGTTGCTCGCTGACGGTGCCAGGCAATACTGATTGAGAGGATTTGAATGACCAAAGAAATGCAAAATTTAGCTTTAGCCCCTGTTGGCAACCTGGAATCTTATATCCGGGCGGCGAACGCGTGGCCGATGTTATCGGCTGACGAGGAGCGGGCATTGGCTGAAAGGCTGCATTACCAGGGCGATCTGGAAGCAGCTAAAACGCTGATCCTGTCTCACCTGCGCTTTGTTGTTCATATTGCTCGTAACTATGCGGGCTATGGTCTGCCGCAGGCGGATTTGATCCAGGAAGGCAACATCGGCCTGATGAAAGCCGTACGTCGTTTTAACCCGGAAGTAGGCGTGCGCCTGGTTTCCTTCGCCGTACACTGGATTAAAGCAGAAATTCACGAATACGTGCTGCGTAACTGGCGTATCGTTAAAGTCGCAACCACGAAAGCGCAGCGTAAGCTGTTCTTTAATCTGCGTAAAACCAAGCAGCGTCTGGGCTGGTTTAATCAGGATGAGGTTGAAATGGTGGCGCGCGAACTGGGTGTTTCCAGTAAAGACGTGCGTGAGATGGAGTCGCGTATGGCGGCGCAGGACATGACGTTTGACATGTCTTCGGACGATGAGTCCGACAGCCAGCCAATGGCGCCGGTGCTGTATCTGCAGGATAAATCGTCTAACTTTGCCGACGGCATTGAAGACGATAACTGGGAAGAGCAGGCCGCCAACCGACTGACCGACGCGATGCAGGGGCTCGACGAGCGTAGCCAGGATATTATCCGCGCTCGCTGGCTGGACGAAGACAATAAGTCTACGTTGCAGGAGCTGGCCGATCGTTACGGCGTCTCCGCTGAGCGTGTGCGCCAGCTTGAAAAGAACGCCATGAAAAAGCTTCGCGCTGCGATCGAAGCGTAATCTTCGCGAATTGCCAATGAACCCTCGAATGTGAATTCGGGGGTTTTGTTTTTTGTAGGCCGGATAAGGCGTTTACCCTGCCATCCGGCAACACGTTTGCCCGATGGCGCTTCGCTTATCGGGCCTACGGGCCCTTCCTCTCCCCCACCGACACAAATCTGTTATCTGGATGTAAATTTAGCTATTCCAAAATAATAAAAATCGGGTATGTTTTAGCAGAGTATGCTGCTAAAGCACGGGTAGCTAGCCAATAATCGAAATAAAGTGCTGAACAATAACACCACAACACACGTAACAACCAGAATAATGGGGATTATCAGGATGAATATGAAGGGTAAAACGTTATTGGCAGGATGTATCGCCCTGTCATTAAGCCATATGGCATTCGCCGAGGACATTAAAGTCGCGGTTGTCGGCGCGATGTCCGGTCCGGTGGCGCAGTATGGCGACCAGGAATTTACCGGTGCGGAGCAGGCAATTGCCGATATCAATGCGAAAGGCGGTATTAAAGGCGATAAGCTCGTCGCGGTGAAATATGACGACGCCTGCGACCCGAAACAGGCGGTAGCTGTCGCTAACAAAGTGGTGAACGACGGCATCAAGTATGTTATCGGACACTTATGCTCCTCTTCCACACAGCCAGCCTCTGATATCTACGAAGACGAAGGTATCCTGATGATAACCCCGGCGGCGACCGCGCCGGAGCTGACCGCACGCGGCTATAACCTGATTTTGCGCACGACCGGCCTGGACTCTGACCAGGGGCCAACGGCGGCAAAGTATATTCTGGAGAAGGTAAAACCGCAGCGCATCGCGATTATCCACGATAAGCAGCAGTACGGCGAAGGGCTGGCGCGCGCGGTGCAGGACGGTCTGAAGAAAGGCGGCGTTAACGTCGTATTCTTTGACGGCATCACCGCTGGCGAAAAAGATTTCTCCACTCTGGTAGCGCGCCTGAAGAAAGAGAATATCGACTTTGTCTACTACGGCGGTTATCACCCGGAAATGGGGCAGATTTTGCGCCAGTCCCGCGCCGCAGGGCTGAAAACCCAGTTTATGGGGCCGGAAGGGGTGGCGAACGTCTCGCTGTCTAACATCGCCGGAGAGTCGGCGGAAGGCTTACTGGTCACCAAACCGAAGAACTACGATCAGGTCCCGGCGAACAAACCGATTGTGGATGCCATCAAAGCCAAGAAACAAGATCCTAGCGGTGCATTCGTGTGGACCACCTACGCCGCGCTGCAATCGTTGCAGGCGGGGCTGAACCACTCCGACGATCCGGCGGAAATCGCCAAATACCTGAAAGGCGCCACGGTCGACACCGTAATGGGACCGCTGTCGTGGGATGAGAAAGGCGATCTGAAAGGATTTGAGTTCGGCGTGTTTGACTGGCATGCGAATGGTACGGCGACGGACGCCAAGTGATTTTCCTGGCGCCTTTCGCGCTGCAGGTGCGTTGGCTACGTTATTCAACCCCGGTCACTTACTTATGTAAGCTCCCGGGGATTTCATAACTTGCCGCCTGCCTGCAACGCGAAATTCTTGGAAAATTGCGAGGTGGTTTTTATCTTTTCTCCCGGCATGTAGGCCGGATAAGCGTCAGCGCCATCCGGCTTTCTTTTAGCGCTTCTCCCAGCCGTCATGCTGGGCGGTAAAACCTAACGCCTGCATAAATGCGGCCATCACGCTGCGGTCTTCAACACCGACATCCGCCATCCACCACGACGAGACGTTGGGATTATCGCGGATGACTTCTTCTACCAGGTATTGCCCGACGCCGCGGCGACGGGTGATTTCACGCACGCGTAAGGAATCCAGCGCGCCCTGCGTTCCGCTCAGCGTCACTCTTACGGCGCCCAACAAACGCTCGTTAAACCGCGCGGCATAAATCCGGTGCGTTTCATCTACGCTTAATGAGGAGGCGGAATATTCCGGCCAGATTTTGCCCAGATCGATCTGATCCTGAGCGCTAAAGTGTTCTAAACGAAGAATGGTCAGCTTCATCGACGGCTTGTCCCGATTTCAAAAGATGCGATCAGTGTACCGAAACAGGCAGGCCAGATGCTTTCTCTTTTTTGTGTCATTTACCAGGTTATTAATTTTTTAACAACGATAATTACAGTTTGAAGCATTAGAGAATGGAAAACAGGCAGCATAATTCCCTGAATGCTAGTGAATTATTCCGCTTAATGTGCCGTTATTTTATGCTGACAAGCGTGCTTTTTTTTGTTTATCTATAGCGAAAAGCAGAATATTATCTTTTCTTAATAGACTGAAAAATAGAGATTTTAATCTTATTATGCTTTAAATTCTGCGCTAACTCATTAATGAGTCAGTAAAAAGCGCACCATTTATAAAAAGTACAGTCTGCTTTTTAACCAGCAAAAAACAAAACATATAACATCACGAATGGGGATACAGGCACATGAAACGGAAAGCGAAAACAATAATCGCAGGGATTGTTGCATTAGCAGTCTCGCAGGGGGCAATGGCAGATGATATTAAAGTCGCCATAGTCGGGGCGATGTCCGGCCCGGTAGCGCAATGGGGCGATATGGAATTTAACGGCGCGCGCCAGGCCATTAAAGACATCAACGCTAAAGGCGGGATTAAAGGCGATAAGCTGGTCGGCGTAGAGTACGATGATGCCTGCGATCCAAAACAGGCGGTGGCGGTGGCCAACAAAATCGTTAACGACGGTATTCAGTACGTTATTGGTCACTTGTGTTCTTCTTCTACTCAGCCAGCATCCGATATCTATGAAGATGAAGGTATTCTGATGATCTCCCCGGGGGCGACTAACCCGGAGCTGACCCAGCGCGGCTATCAGTACATTATGCGTACCGCCGGCCTGGACTCCTCCCAGGGGCCAACGGCCGCGAAATACATCCTGGAAACGGTGAAACCACAGCGCATCGCTATCATTCACGATAAACAGCAATACGGCGAAGGACTGGCGCGCTCCGTGCAGGATGGCCTGAAGCAGGGCAATGCCAATATTGTCTTTTTTGATGGTATTACCGCCGGTGAAAAAGATTTCTCCGCCCTGATTGCTCGCTTGCAAAAAGAGAATATCGACTTTGTGTATTACGGCGGCTACTACCCGGAAATGGGGCAGATGCTGCGCCAGGCGCGGGCTAATGGCCTGAAAACGCAATTTATGGGGCCGGAAGGCGTGGGTAACGCGTCGCTGTCCAATATTGCGGGCGGTGCGGCGGAAGGCATGTTGGTGACGATGCCAAAACGTTATGACCAGGACCCGGCGAATAAAGCGATTGTCGAGGCGCTGAAAGCCGACAAGAAAGATCCCAGCGGTCCGTACGTCTGGATCACCTACGCCGCCGTCCAGTCACTGGCGACCGCAATGACGCGTAGCGCCAGCCATGCTCCGCTGGATCTGGTGAAAGATCTTAAAGCTAACGGGGCTGATACCGTTATTGGGCCGCTGAAATGGGATGAAAAAGGCGATCTTAAGGGATTTGAATTTGGCGTCTTCCAGTGGCACGCCGACGGCTCGTCAACCGTCGCGAAGTAATGCCAGAAGATAAGTTATCCCACCGCCCGCACGCCGGGCGGGTTTAAAAAGGTTACCTTATGTCCGAGCAGTTTCTCTATTTCTTGCAGCAGATGTTTAACGGCGTCACGCTGGGGAGCACCTACGCGCTGATTGCTATCGGTTATACGATGGTGTACGGCATTATCGGCATGATCAACTTCGCTCATGGCGAGGTGTATATGATCGGCAGCTACGTCTCTTTTATGATCATCGCCGCGCTAATGATGATGGGAATAGACACCAGTTGGCTCCTGGTGGCCGCCGGATTTATCGGCGCGATTATTATTGCCAGCGCCTACGGCTGGAGTATCGAGCGAGTCGCTTACCGGCCTGTGCGCAACTCCAAGCGCCTGATCGCCCTGATTTCCGCCATCGGGATGTCCATCTTTCTGCAAAACTACGTCAGCCTGACGGAAGGTTCGCGCGACGTGGCGTTACCCAGCCTGTTTAACGGCCAGTGGATTGTGGGCAGCAGCGAAAACTTTTCCGCATCCATCACCACCATGCAGGCGGTTATCTGGATAGTCACCTTTCTGGCTATGCTAGCGCTCACCATTTTCATTCGCTACTCCCGGATGGGCCGCGCCTGCCGCGCCTGCGCGGAGGATCTGAAAATGGCCAGCCTGCTCGGCATTAATACCGACCGCGTCATTGCGCTAACGTTTGTTATCGGCGCGGCAATGGCGGCGGTGGCGGGCGTACTGCTCGGCCAGTTCTATGGCGTGATTAACCCCTACATCGGTTTTATGGCCGGGATGAAAGCGTTCACCGCAGCGGTACTGGGCGGTATTGGCAGCATTCCGGGCGCGATGATCGGCGGTCTGATTTTGGGCGTCGCCGAAGCGCTCTCGTCTGCATATTTAAGTACCGAATATAAAGATGTCGTATCGTTCGCTCTGCTGATTCTGGTACTGCTGGTGATGCCGACCGGTATCCTGGGGCGTCCGGAGGTAGAGAAAGTATGAAACCGATGCATATTGCGATGGCTCTGTTCTCTGCGGCGATGTTCTTCGTTCTGGCTGGCGTCTTCATGGGCGTACAACTGGAGCTGGACGGCACCAAACTGGTGGTGGATACCGCCGCCGACATCCGCTGGCAGTGGATCTTTATCGGTACGGCAGTGGTTTTTTTCTTTCAGTTGCTGCGTCCGATGTTCC
Source organism: Salmonella sp. NW1250 (assembly GCF_051812965.1). Taxonomy (NCBI): domain Bacteria; kingdom Pseudomonadati; phylum Pseudomonadota; class Gammaproteobacteria; order Enterobacterales; family Enterobacteriaceae; genus Salmonella; species Salmonella sp. NW1250. The sequence continues at coordinate 292,488 of NZ_JAMNDD010000004.1, forward strand.
AGAAAGCGGTGAAGCACGTCTCCGGACCGAAGTTTATTCTGCCGGCGATCGATGGCTCTACCGTTAAGCAAAAGCTGTTTCTGATGGCGCTGCTGGTTATCGCCGTGGCGTGGCCGTTTATGGTGTCGCGCGGTAGCGTCGATATCGCCACCATGACCATGATTTATATCATCCTCGGTCTGGGGCTGAACGTGGTGGTGGGGCTGTCCGGCCTGCTGGTATTGGGCTACGGCGGCTTTTACGCCATCGGCGCTTATACCTTTGCGCTGCTCAATCACTATTACGGTTTGGGTTTCTGGACCTGCCTGCCGCTGGCGGGACTGGTCTCCGCCGCCGCCGGTTTCCTGCTCGGCTTCCCGGTACTGCGTCTGCGCGGCGACTATCTGGCGATTGTGACGCTCGGCTTCGGCGAAATCGTCCGTATCCTGCTGCTCAACAACACTGAAATTACCGGCGGCCCGAACGGCATCAGCCAGATCCCCAAACCGACGCTATTTGGTCTGGAGTTTAGCCGCAACACCCGCGAAGGCGGCTGGGATACCTTCAGCAATTTCTTTGGCGTGAAGTACGACCCATCCGACCGGGTCATTTTCCTCTATCTGGTGGCCCTGTTGCTGGTGGTCCTGTCGCTGTTTGTCATTAACCGCCTGCTGCGTATGCCGCTGGGCCGGGCGTGGGAAGCGTTGCGTGAAGATGAGATCGCCTGTCGCTCATTAGGTTTAAGCCCGACGCGCATCAAGCTGACCGCTTTTACTATCAGCGCCGCGTTTGCCGGTTTCGCCGGGACGTTGTTTGCCGCCCGCCAGGGCTTTGTCAGCCCGGAATCCTTCACCTTCGCCGAATCCGCCTTCGTGCTGGCGATTGTGGTGCTGGGCGGAATGGGCTCGCAGTTTGCGGTGATCCTGGCGGCGGTTCTGTTGGTGGTGTCGCGCGAGTTGATGCGCGACTTCAACGAATATAGCATGTTGATGCTCGGTGGTTTGATGGTGTTGATGATGATCTGGCGCCCGCAGGGATTGTTGCCGATGACGCGTCCGCAGTTGAAGCTGAAAAGTGGTCAGGCGAAAGGAGAGCAGGCATGAGTCAGCCATTATTAGCGGTTAACGGCCTGATGATGCGCTTTGGCGGTTTGCTGGCGGTCAACAATGTATCGCTGGAATTGCGTGAGCGGGAAATTGTGTCGCTGATTGGCCCTAACGGCGCGGGTAAAACGACGGTGTTTAACTGCCTGACCGGTTTTTATAAGCCGACAGGCGGTACGATCACGTTGCGCGAGCGGCATCTGGAAGGATTGCCGGGCCAGCAGATCGCCCGCATGGGCGTGGTACGTACTTTCCAGCATGTGCGTCTGTTTCGCGAAATGACGGTGATTGAAAACCTGCTGGTGGCGCAGCACCAGCAACTGAAAACGGGCCTCTTTTCCGGCCTGTTGAAAACGCCCGCTTTCCGCCGCGCGCAAAGCGAAGCGCTGGACCGCGCGGCGACCTGGCTTGAGCGTATTGGCCTGCTGGAACATGCCAACCGCCAGGCCAGTAATCTGGCCTACGGCGACCAGCGCCGGCTGGAGATTGCCCGCTGCATGGTGACGCAGCCAGAAATTCTGATGCTCGACGAACCGGCGGCTGGTCTTAACCCGAAAGAGACCAAAGAGCTGGATGAGCTGATTGCCGAACTACGTAACCATCACAACACCACTATCCTGCTGATTGAACACGATATGAAGCTGGTGATGGGCATTTCCGATCGCATTTACGTGGTGAACCAGGGCACGCCGCTGGCGAACGGCACGCCGGAAGAGATCCGCAACAACCCGGACGTCATCCGCGCTTATCTGGGTGAGGCATAAGATGGAAAAAACGATGTTAACGTTTGAAAAAGTCAGCGCCCACTACGGCAAGATTCAGGCGCTGCACGACGTCAGTCTGCACATCAACCAGGGGGAAATCGTTACCCTGATTGGCGCTAACGGCGCGGGGAAAACGACGCTGCTTGGCACCTTGTGCGGCGATCCGCGCGCCTCCAGCGGACGGGTGGTGTTTGACGGTAAAGACATCACCGACTGGCAGACGGCGAAAATCATGCGTGAAGCGGTGGCGATAGTGCCGGAAGGGCGGCGCGTCTTCTCGCGGATGACGGTGGAAGAGAACCTGGCGATGGGCGGTTTTTTTGCCGAGCGCGATCGGTTTCAGGAGCGTATCAAATGGGTGTACGAGCTGTTTCCGCGCCTGCATGAACGCCGTATCCAGCGAGCGGGCACCATGTCCGGCGGCGAACAGCAGATGCTGGCGATTGGCCGCGCGCTGATGAGCCAGCCGAGGCTATTGCTGCTGGATGAACCGTCGCTGGGGCTGGCGCCGATCATCATCCAGCAGATCTTCGACACCATTGAGCAGTTGCGCGAGCAGGGTATGACCATCTTCCTTGTCGAGCAGAACGCCAACCAGGCGCTGAAGCTCGCCGACCGCGGTTATGTGCTGGAAAACGGCCACGTGGTGCTATCCGATACCGGTGATGCGCTGCTGGCGAACGAAGCGGTGCGCAGCGCCTATCTGGGCGGATAAGGCGCAGTTTACAGCTGCCATCTGGCAAACGCGCCCGGTGGCGCTACCGCTTACCGGACCTGGCGGATTACTCGGCATTCGGCAAATCAGTAGAACATTTTTCGTACCAATATGTTATAGTTGAGAATAGTTATCAACTATAACCACCGAAGAAGGAGCAAGGATGATACGTTCAGGCGCCTGCATAATGGGAACGCTGTTGTTCGCGGCTTCGTTCAGTGTTAACGCCTTAACCTCAAACGATTTTGATCCCCGCGATCCTGCTATCTGGCAAGAAGAAACCGCAACGCCTTATCCACTGGCCGCAACGACCTGCGAAGTGCGTCATCATCCGGATTGTGCAACGTGGGAGGATGAAAAATCCGACATTCAGCGTGAACGCGAGCGGCGAGATCAGCGGCGCTTACAAAATCTGTACAAAAAGTATTCTCATCGTGATTAACTGCTGACGCCAGCCAAATAACGCATGTCTGGTCAGCATTACGCTGTCAGACGTGCCGTAGCTCCCACTTTTCTTTTCCGGCGCTTTCACTGCCTTGCCATCTCTCTGTCGCCTTACTATCTTTTTTTTGTAATAAAAAAGTTATTTTTCTGTCATTCGAGCATGTCATGTTACCCCCGCGAACATAAAACGCGTGATATCGCGCATCCCGGCACAAAAAGAGAGATAACCGATGATATCGTTACGACATACAGCTTTAGGACTGGCGCTGAGTCTGGCATTTACGGGTCAGGCGTTGGCCGTCACCACTATTCCATTCTGGCATTCAATGGAAGGGGAGTTAGGCAAAGAAGTTGATTCGCTGGCGCAACGTTTCAACCAGGCTAATCCGGATTACAAAATCGTTCCGGTCTATAAGGGGAACTATGAACAGAACCTGAGCGCCGGGATCGCGGCATTCCGTACCGGCAACGCGCCGGCAATATTGCAGGTTTATGAGGTTGGGACGGCGACCATGATGGCCTCGAAAGCCATTAAGCCGGTTTATGAAGTGTTTAAAGACGCCGGTATTAACTTTGACGAGTCCCAGTTTGTACCGACCGTTGCAGGCTACTACACCGATGCTAAAAGCGGGCATCTGCTCTCCCAGCCCTTTAACAGCTCCACGCCGGTACTGTACTACAACAAAGACGCCTTTAAGAAAGCCGGTTTAGATCCGGAACAGCCGCCGAAAACCTGGCAGGAGCTGGCTGACTATACCGCGAAACTGAGAGCGGCAGGCATGAAATGCGGTTACGCCAGCGGCTGGCAAGGCTGGATCCAACTGGAAAACTTCAGCGCCTGGAACGGTCTCCCCTTCGCCAGTAAAAACAATGGCTTTGACGGTACAGATGCGGTGCTGGAGTTTAATAAGCCAGAGCAGGTGAAACATATCGCGCTGCTGGAAGAGATGAATAAAAAAGGCGATTTTAGCTATGTTGGGCGTAAGGACGAGTCTACCGAGAAGTTTTATAACGGTGACTGCGCGATGACAACCGCGTCCTCCGGCTCGCTCGCCAATATCCGCCAGTATGCCAAATTTAACTATGGCGTGGGTATGATGCCGTACGACGCTGATATCAAGGGCGCGCCGCAAAACGCCATTATCGGCGGAGCCAGCCTATGGGTCATGCAGGGTAAAGATAAAGAAACCTATACCGGCGTCGCCAAATTCCTCGACTTCCTGGCAAAACCGGAAAACGCTGCTGAATGGCATCAAAAAACCGGCTACCTGCCGATTACTACCGCCGCCTACGAGCTGACCCGCGAGCAGGGTTATTACGATAAAAACCCCGGTGCGGATATCGCCACTCGCCAGATGTTGAATAAGCCGCCGTTACCCTTCACCAAAGGCTTGCGTCTGGGCAATATGCCGCAGATTCGTACCATCGTGGACGAAGAGCTGGAAAGCGTCTGGACCGGGAAGAAAACCCCACAACAGGCGTTGGATACCGCAGTGGATCGCGGGAATCAGTTGCTGCGTCGTTTTGAGAAAGCGAGCAAATCTTAAGTGTATAAGTGCCTGGTGGCGCTGCGCTTATCAGGCCTACAGCGTTTGTAGGCCGGATAAGGTGCTTGCACCGCCATCCGGCACCTTCCAGGAAAAGAACCTTCATGTCATCATTCCGTCCGGTGTTCCGCTCGCGCTGGCTGCCGTATTTACTGGTTGCTCCGCAGTTGGTTATCACCGTTATTTTCTTTATCTGGCCTGCGGGCGAAGCGCTGTGGTATTCGCTGCAAAGCGTCGATCCGTTTGGTTTTTCCAGCCAATTTGTCGGGCTGGAGAATTTTGTCGCGCTTTTTCACGACAGTTATTATCTCGACGCCTTCTGGACGACGATTAAATTCAGCGCGCTGGTCACGTTTAGCGGCCTGCTGGTCTCGCTGTTTTTCGCCGCCCTGGTGGATTACGTGGTGCGCGGCAGCCGTTTTTATCAGACGCTGATGCTGCTGCCTTATGCCGTCGCGCCCGCCGTCGCCGCCGTATTGTGGATTTTCCTGTTTAACCCAGGGCGGGGATTAATCACCCATTTCCTCGGCGAATTCGGCTATGACTGGAACCACGCGCAAAACAGCGGTCAGGCGATGTTCCTGGTGGTATTTGCGTCAGTCTGGAAGCAGATTAGTTACAACTTTTTATTCTTCTTTGCCGCGCTGCAATCCATTCCCCGCTCGCTGGTGGAAGCTGCGGCCATTGACGGCGCCGGGCCGATTCGTCGTTTCTTCCGGCTTTCTTTGCCGCTTATTGCGCCGGTCAGTTTCTTCCTGCTGGTGGTCAACCTGGTGTACGCCTTTTTCGACACCTTCCCGGTGATCGACGCCGCGACCGCCGGCGGGCCGGTACAAGCCACCACGACGCTGATTTATAAGATCTATCGCGAAGGGTTTACCGGCCTGGATCTCTCGGCGTCCGCCGCGCAGTCGGTGGTGTTGATGTTCCTCGTCATCATTCTGACGGTGGTGCAGTTCCGCTATGTGGAAAGTAAGGTGCGTTACCAATGATAGAGAATCGTCGCGGGCTGACAATATTCAGCCATACCATGCTGATTCTGGGGATCGCGGTCATTTTGTTTCCGCTGTATGTCGCGTTTGTCGCGGCGACGCTGGACGACCGCGCGGTGTTTGAGACGCCGATGACGCTGCTTCCCGGCACGCAGTTACTGGAGAATATCAAAACTATTTGGGTCAACGGTGTCGGTGTTAATAGCGCGCCATTCTGGCTGATGATGCTTAACAGTTTCATTATGGCGTTCAGCATTACGGTAGGCAAAATCACGGTATCTATGCTTTCCGCATTCGCCATCGTCTGGTTTCGTTTTCCCCTGCGTAACCTGTTCTTCTGGATGATTTTTATCACCCTGATGCTGCCGGTTGAAGTGCGTATCTTCCCGACGGTGGAAGTGATCGCCAACCTGAAAATGCTCGACAGCTATGCCGGTCTGACGCTACCGCTGATGGCGTCCGCTACCGCCACTTTCCTGTTTCGTCAGTTCTTCATGACGCTTCCGGATGAACTGGTGGAGGCGGCCCGTATTGACGGCGCGTCGCCGATGCGCTTTTTCCGCGACATCGTGTTGCCGCTGTCAAAAACCAACCTGGCGGCGTTATTCGTCATCACCTTTATCTACGGCTGGAACCAGTATCTGTGGCCGCTGTTGATTATCACCGACGTGAATCTTGGCACTGCCGTAGCGGGTATCAAAGGGATGATCGCTACCGGCGAAGGTACCACGCAATGGAACCAGGTGATGGCGGCAATGTTGCTTACCCTTATCCCTCCGGTCGTTATCGTTTTAGCCATGCAACGGGCGTTTGTGCGTGGTTTAGTGGACAGTGAGAAATAAAATGGCTGGTTTAAAACTACAGGCAGTAACCAAAAGCTGGGACGGCAAAACCCAGGTCATTCAACCGCTGACGCTGGACGTGGCGGATGGCGAATTTATTGTGATGGTCGGGCCGTCCGGCTGCGGCAAATCAACGTTGTTGCGGATGGTGGCCGGTCTGGAACGCGTGACCAGCGGCGATATCTGGATTGATCGCAAACGGGTCACCGAGATGGAGCCCAAAGATCGCGGCATCGCGATGGTATTTCAGAACTATGCTCTCTATCCCCATATGAGCGTAGAGGAGAACATGGCGTGGGGACTAAAAATTCGCGGTATGAGCAAAGCGCATATTGAAGAACGTGTGCGGGAGGCGGCGCGCATTCTGGAGCTGGACGGCCTGCTTAAACGCCGTCCACGCGAGCTTTCCGGCGGTCAACGGCAGCGCGTGGCAATGGGGCGCGCGATCGTCCGCGAGCCGGCAGTCTTTTTATTCGACGAACCGCTTTCTAACCTCGACGCCAAGCTGCGCGTGCAGATGCGTCTGGAGTTACAACATCTGCATCGTCGCCTTCGTACCACCTCGCTCTATGTTACTCACGATCAGGTAGAGGCGATGACGCTGGCCCAGCGGGTGATGGTGATGAATAAAGGCGTCGCAGAACAGATTGGCACGCCGGTAGAGGTGTATGAAAAACCGGCCAGTCGCTTCGTGGCGAGCTTTATCGGCAGCCCGGCGATGAACCTGTTGGACGGCGTTATCAGCGCTTCCGGCGACCGTTTCGAATTGCCTGGCGGTCTGGCGTTACCGATAGGTGCGGACTATCGGGGTCATGCCGGACGTAACATGACGCTGGGTATCCGCCCGGAGCATATTGCGTTAAGCTCGCAGGCGGAAGGCGGCGTGCCGCTAACGGTAGATACGCTGGAGATTCTGGGCGCGGATAATCTGGCGCATGGGCGCTGGGGCGATCAGAAACTGGTGGTGCGGTTGGCGCATCAGCAGCGCCCGGCGGCGGGCAGTACGCTATGGCTGCATCTGCCGGAACATCAGCGACATCTTTTTGATGGCGAAACAGGACAACGTGTATGAGTAACTGGCCTTATCCCCACATTGTCGCCCATCGCGGCGGCGGTAAACTGGCGCCGGAAAACACTCTGGCGGCGATTGACGTGGGCGCGCGATACGGGCACACCATGATTGAGTTTGATGCCAAGCTGTCGAAAGACGGCGAAATTTTCCTGCTGCATGACGATAACCTGGAGCGCACCAGCAACGGTTGGGGCGTGGCGGGCGAGTTGAACTGGCAGGATTTATTGCGTGTGGACGCTGGCGGTTGGTTTAGCGGCGAATTTAAAGGCGAGCCGCTGCCGTTGCTCTCGCAGGTGGCGGAGCGCTGCCGTAAACACGGCATGATGGCGAATATTGAGATCAAACCGACAACGGGGAGCGAAAGGCTAACAGGACGCGTCGTGGCGTTGGCCGCCCGCGAACTGTGGGCCGGGATGACGCCGCCGCTGCTTTCTTCCTTTGAGATAGAGGCGCTGGAAGCGGCGCAGGCGGCAGCACCTGAACTGCCGCGCGGGTTACTACTGGATAAATGGCGTGAAGACTGGCGTGAACTGACGACCCGTCTGGGCTGTGTTTCCCTCCATCTCAACCATAAATTACTCGATGAGACGCGAGTGCAAGAGATTAAGGCCGCGGGTCTGCGGATTCTGGTGTATACCGTCAATCAGCCCCAGCGGGCGGCAGAGCTGCTGCGCTGGGGCGTGGATTGTATCTGCACCGATCGCATTGATGACATCGGCCCTCACTTTCAGTTTTAAGGGCCGTCAGTTTTAAGGGCTGATGGTTTTCAGCGGGATGTCAGGCTGCGGCGTCCCGCTGCCCTGCTGCAACATTGGCTGGGAATGGTTTAGCATCCGGTCCGGATTTCCGCTGCCGCTGAGCATTCTGCCCTGCGTATTGGGCAGCGTTTGCTGACCGAGCATACCGTTGCCCGGCTGTCCCTGCTGAACCCGCTGCGTATTGGCATTCAACTGCGACTGTAGATTTTGCTGCTGGCTGCGCGCCTGCGTTTGCATCTGTTGTTTCAACATACCCTGCTGCTGAATCTGCTGCGTTTGCATCTGCGTCTGCATACGCTGCTGGCTGGGGATCTGATAACCTGGCTGATTAGGATTATTCATAGTGTTAATTGGCTGGGCCAATACAGCAAAGGGTAACAAAGCCGTAATAAGTAGTAAGCGTTTCATTGTCGTCTCCTCCCGATGAGGCCTCTTTTTAAGTGTACCTCTATTTCGCCATGATGATGATTTTTTAAGCGTTGTGGACCAGGATTAAACGGGACATACACCCATTTATCTGGAGAAAAACAACGATGAAACCAACGTTTATGCGCTGGGTGGCGATCGCCGCTCTGCTGGCCGGGGGGACGTTTAGCGCGGTGGCCAATCCTCCCGTCGCGCCGCCAGTCTCCTATGGTGTTGAAGAAGATGTCTTTCATCCTGTGCGGGCGACGCAAGGGATGGTGGCGTCCGTGGATGCAATGGCGACGCAGGTTGGCGTGGATATCTTAAAGCAGGGCGGTAATGCCGTGGATGCCGCCGTCGCCGTGGGCTATGCGCTGGCTGTCACGCATCCGCAAGCCGGGAATCTGGGCGGCGGAGGATTTATGCTGCTGCGCACTAAAGATGGCGCTACCACGGCGATTGATTTTCGTGAAATGGCGCCTGCTGGCGCGACCCGTGATATGTTCCTCGACGAGCAGGGTAACGCCGATGCGAAAAAGTCGCTGACGTCGCATCTGGCATCCGGTACGCCGGGTACCGTGGCGGGGTTCTCGCTGGCGCTGGAGAAATACGGCACGATGCCGCTGAATAAAGTGGTGCGTCCGGCGATGAAGCTGGCGGAAGAGGGTTTTGTGGTTAACGATGCGCTGGCCGACGACTTAAAAACTTACGGCAGCGAAGTGATCCCTAATCATGAGAACAGCAAAGCCATTTTCTGGAAAGACGGCGAGCCGCTGAAAAAAGGCGATAAGCTGGTCCAGAAGAATCTGGCGAAAAGCCTGGAAATGATTGCCGAAAACGGCCCGGATGCGTTTTATAAAGGGGCGATTGCTGACCAGATTGCCGGAGAAATGCAGAAGAACGGCGGTCTGATGACCAAAGAGGATTTAGCCAGCTATAAAGCCGTTGAGCGTACGCCAATCAGCGGTGACTATCGCGGGTATCAGGTCTTCTCCATGCCGCCGCCGTCCTCGGGCGGTATTCACATCGTACAGATCCTGAATATCCTCGAAAATTTCGACATGAAGAAGTACGGCTTTGGCAGCGCCGATGCCATGCAAATCATGGCGGAAGCGGAAAAATACGCCTACGCTGACCGCTCAGAGTATCTGGGCGATCCGGACTTTGTGAAAGTGCCGTGGCAGGCGCTGACCCACAAAGCCTATGCGAAAACGCTGGCCGATCAAATTGATATCAACAAGGCCAAACCTTCCAGCCAGATAAAACCGGGCAAGCTCGCCCCGTATGAAAGCAACCAGACCACCCACTTCTCGGTGGTGGATAAAGACGGCAATGCTGTGGCGGTGACCTATACCCTGAATACCACCTTCGGCACAGGAATTGTGGCGGGAAATACCGGTATTCTGCTGAATAATCAAATGGATGATTTTTCTGCTAAACCCGGTGTACCTAATGTTTATGGCCTGGTAGGCGGCGATGCTAACGCGGTCGGTCCGAAGAAGCGTCCGCTGTCGTCGATGTCGCCCACTATCGTGGTAAAAGACGGCAAAACCTGGCTGGTGACCGGCAGTCCTGGCGGGAGTCGAATCATCACTACTGTGCTGCAAATGGTAGTGAACAGCATTGATTTTGGCATGAACGTCGCCGAAGCGACCAACGCGCCGCGTTTCCATCATCAATGGTTGCCGGACGAACTGCGGGTAGAAAAGGGCTTCAGCCCCGATACGCTAAAGTTGCTGGAACAGAAAGGGCAGAAAGTCGCGCTGAAAGAAGCGATGGGCAGCACCCAAAGTATTATGGTTGGACCGGATGGCGAACTGTACGGTGCGTCTGACCCGCGTTCGGTGGATGATTTAACGGCGGGATACTGATTTTTAATTCCAGGCCCGGTGTCAGACACCGGGCTATTTGCAGATTATGCCGTGAGTAATCGGGCTGGATTATCAATACAAAGCTTGCGCAGAGTATCGTTGTCTACTCCGCGAGCAGCCAGATAGGCGAGGAAGACATTCGGGACAAACCCCCAGCCATTTCCGCCATTTTTCGCCCACATCTGTTTGAGAAAAACATCATGGCTTAAAACGATTTGGTCGGCGTAACCCAGTGCAATCAGATTCGCTACTGCATCTGCGGTCTCCTGAACGCCCGGCGCGACACCTTCTTTTGGAAAGGTGATGTCCAGACCAATCATGTCAAATTCAAGCCATACGCCACGGTCGAGCATTTTACGTTGATAGACGACATCTTTTCCTGAAGGGTCCGAATGCGCCAGCGAGACTTTTGCCGGAGAGACGTTCATTTCTTCCAGCACGATATCCAGCACCTCATCACCCAGTCGCAGCCACCCTGGCATATGGATATTCATCGCCGTGTGGGGGTTGTTACATTGTGCCAGAGACGCTGCCCGCAGGCTGTTACGCTCCGCTTGGGTAAACGCGGGAGATACGCCGATTTCACCGATCATGCCAGCGCGAATATCCGTCTCGCCAATACCCTGATTCAGTTCTTTATCAATGAGTGAGGCTAACAGCTCAACAGGTTTATGGATCCGGGTACTTTCAAATTTCTCCAGATAAGGTCCGGATGACGCAACGATATTCAAACCCGTTTTTAAGGCAACTTCTCGCAGCGCTGAGGCGTCCCGTCCAATGGATTCTGATCCGGTGGCGTCGACAATCGTCCTGCCGCCCAAAGACATAAAGTTATTGATTTCGAAGATAACATCATCAATCTCTTTGCGGTCCATGTTATCGGCGCAGCAGTATGGGTCGTGTTTCAGCCCCCACTGCAGGTCAGCACTGACTTTCTTTCCCACCAGTTGCTGTGAAAAAGCATAATGTGGCTCGTCTACGACCGAAGACAGATCGTTAAACAGATGTTCATGCGGTAGCGTCAGCCCCATATCCGTATGCGCCACCGGGCCTGTTACGGTTTGCAGGAAACCTTTCATTCTGACACCTCTATTCTTTGCGCCATTTTGGATGCTCTGTATTCAGGGATGGTGGTCACAATCGCACCGACTAACGCGAACAGCGTACCGATGATGGTGACCAGGTAGACCGTATTGCCTAATGAAGGGATCAATTCATCAATCAGCACTGAGCCAAGCAGTTGGCCTGCTGTTGACGCTACGCCCAGCATCAATAGCCCTAAGCCTCTCACCAGAATCGCCATTAGCCCGATGGACAGCAGACCCAGCGGACCACCGAGATACATCCACCATGTATCGGGTAACTGAATGGTGACATGGCCTAATGCGATACGTATCGCCAGCGCCGCGCCCAGGACACAAAAGCCGACGATGAAGTTCCATGTAATGGACACCAGCATGGAGCCCGTTGCCTCGGCGACTTTCGCATTCCCCGCAGGCTGCCAGCCAGCGAGTAACCCTGCCAAAAAGGGGAGGATAGCGAGCAGGATAAACGAGGTTGAGTGCCACTGTGGCGACACGACAAAAATGGTGGCGATAACGGCGAATAATGCGCCAGTAATGCGCCATGGCGTAAAATATTTCTTCTCCTCCACACCGATGCCAAAACGGTCGCACAGCAGGCCGGAAAGGAGCAGGGCGGAAATTAATGCCGTTTGAAAGGTGGCAACGCCCAGCGCGCTGGCGGATGCGCCTTCGGAAAATACGACCATCGCCCCGCATAATCCTGCAAACCAATTCCATAGCGGGATTTTTCTCTTTTTAATCAGAGTAGGGATTGAGGCGAATTGCTGGCGTGTTTCTTTGCGCGCAATAATAATAAAAAACATGACGACCAGACCGCTGGCAAACGAGATTACTGCGCAAGCATTACCGTCTTGTAACCAATGTCCTAACTGCCCATTAACGGCAGACTGCATCGGGGAAAGCATACCGGCTAAGATGGTGGCAAGCATCAGTAAGGGGGTTGAGTACTTATTCTTGTTCATACATCAATCCTTATATTTTATAAAAGGAGTAACTTTCGTTACTCCATTGTTTTTTATTTTCTGGCGATGAATTGAAGCGTGTTGACCCACAGGTCGGTATAAAACGGCCATGACATAAACTGCTGGGTTCCCCAGTGTGGGGAGCAGTCACTCATAAAGCAGGCGGTTTTACCCTGTTGGTATTCACCGAACACTAACAATGGGTCATTATTTATTGTTAATACGACATCGGCATCGTCTCTGGCGACGGCCTGGTTATATCCAAGAAATACCGGATAATCTGAGAACCCGTTAACAACAGGATGTTCAGGTGAGACAGCCTCAGCACAAATACCCTCTGGCTTTTCTACCCGGTCATCGCCATCAAGCATAATAACTGGCAGAACCTCAGCAAGAACGGTGTTCTTATAATTGGCTTTTGCCTCAATACCCATAAATGACAGGTAACCACCAATCATGAGTAGTCCACCGCCATTTTTGACGTACTCTTTAATGGACTCCAGAGCGTTTGGTTTTATTTTTAGCTGATAAAATGTCTCGTTTTGCAACAGGAAGGTGTTACTACCAATGTCGCTAATAACAATCACATCGTAACGGTTTAATTCGTCAATACTCTCTGGAAAGGCAATTTGTACCGTGTGGGCAGGCATGTAATCAATATCAACGCCGCCTTTCCTCAAGCATTCCAGTAACCATGTAGCGCCTTCTTCATATTTACTGGAGGTGAAACTGTCATAACCTTTTGAATGAATCATATGAATATGCCAGGATTCTCCAATAAAGAGCACCTTTAGTTTTTTCTGCGTATTGTTCATAGTCTGCTCCTTGATTTAGTGAGTAGAGATAGTTTGTTTGTAATGTGAACCCTGAATACGATGAAGAACGGAGTCGTTTTCCGGCATATCAGAGGCATTAGGCGTTTCAACCGCAAGTGAGGCAAATGCGCTGGCGTAGCACAATGCGGATGCCAGTGACTTTCCTTTTGCAAGACCAGATGCGAGGGCGCCATTGAAAGCGTCACCCGCTCCCGCAGTATTTTTTACAACTGCCGGAAATGCCGGGGAATAGATGAATTGTGTGCCATCATAAGCAAGCGAACCTTTGCTACCTAATGTAATAATGGTATTTTTGACGCCTTTCTGATGAATAATTTTGGCCGCGCATTTGGCTGATTCGATATCATTAACCGCCATATTGGCCAGCAGACCTGCTTCCGTTTCATTTGGCGTAATATAGTCAATGTTATCAATGATGGTGTTAACCATGTCATTGTACGGCGCTGGATTGATGATGACCGGTATGTCATTTTTTTGTGCGAGACGAATTGTTTGCTGCAGCGCTTCGTAATTCGTCTCCAGTTGGACAAGAACAATATCTGAATGAACAATGGCTTCTTTCTGAATGGTGATTTCATCAGGGGAAATTGTCATGTTGGCGCCAGGGTAGATAGCGATGACGTTATCTCCGGTATCTCCATTCACCATGATGGTTGCTGTACCTGTTTGTGTTTCTTTGGTCTGGTAGATAACACTTTTATGGATTTTTGATGAGTTTATAAAATTAATGGCGTAATCGCTAAAATGGTCTGAGCCGACTTTAGTAATAAAATGCACATCAGAGTCGGCATAGCTTGCTGCTAATGCCTGATTACATCCCTTACCGCCGGGTGAAAAAATAAATTTATCGGCCAGCAATGATTCTCCCGTTGAGGGTAATCTCGGTAGATAACTGATGATATCAACATTGAACGAGCCAATAACACATACATTATTTTTCATGGCAGAGAGACCTTTTTTTATTTTCTGCGCTGATTCATATTTTTCCAGCACATAAGCAATTTCATTTTTTGCGACGTTATCAAGAGAATCAAGGGTAATAAATGCACCACCATGACAGCGAGTAAGATATCCCTGTCCGGCAAGTTCATTGAGATCTGAACGAATAGTTTCCTTTGTTACCTTGAGACTTTTCGCCAGATTTGAAACTTTTACAACTCCCGAAATACTGAGTTCCTTCAATATTCTATGATGGCGTTCAAATTTCATTTTTTACCTCACCGTGGTTAAATTAGTCCCGGGAGGAGTATATAGTTGTGATTGTCACCATAAAGTGATGGCAGAAACCAAAAAAAAACAAAAATGTAATATTAATATTGCTAAAATTACGGAAAAAACGGTGATAAAGCTTAAAGCGGCAATAACCATGAAATTCAGGTGGTTATTGTTTTGATATAGGGGAAGTAGGTTGCAATAACTGGAATGTTGTGAAGGTTTGTGACGTTTCACCCCACAGGGTGGGGCGGGGAAGCGCTATTTCACGCGCGCCATAAAGTACGCATCAACGTACTCACCGTTGCGCAGGCCGTATTTCTTACCGGTGCCTTCGATTTCAAAGCCGTACTTCTTATACACCGCCACGGCGGGCTCGTTATCAACAAACACCGTTAACTCAATACGGTCAACGCGCAGCCAGTTATCGCACATGTCGATCATCGTGCGGATCAGCGCGCTGGCAATGCCGCGATTGTGCCACCGGGCATCCACGCAGATACCAAAATCGGCCACGTGGCTGCGGCGAGGACGTTGGGTGACCTGAATAGAAAGATGGCCAACGACAATATCGTCAATGCAGGCAACCAGTTGTTTAACCCCGGCTTGCTCGGTTAGCCGCGCCTGCCACATTTCGAGGGAAGGATGAGGAACCTGTAGCGTGTTGTGGTACACCTCCGGCTGGGCGTGGATCTGACGAATGGCATCGTAATCTTTCGGTTCAGCGTGGCGTATCACTATTTCACTCATTCCTTATCTCCTGCAGGGTTAATTGTGTATTTACACTCGCTGAGAAAGAAAATTCCGTCAACCGCATTTTTTTTGCAAAAAGAAGTAGACAACTGCGAATGAGAATGATTATTATTGCCTTGCATTCAGGGGAACCCCTACGGAGAACCTGAAAGCACGACATTGCTCACATTGCTTCCAGTATTATTTTGGCCAGCTTTTGCTGGCTTTTTTTTGGTTTTGTTTCAGCCTGGCTTACTTGTCATTTTGTCCCCGGGAAGTGCTCCTCACGTACATTTAGTACGCTCCGGGCCCTGCGCGCTTGCCGTGAACAACTGACCGCGACGCCGACGGCCGATCTTGAGGCATCTGCTTTTGTAGGCCCGAAAAGGCAACGCCGCATCCGGCAAAGAATCCAACATTCAGTCTCCTCACGCTTTGCGCTATGGTGTAAACAATCATCTTCAAAAGGATCGTCTCATGACCTTACACTGCGCATTTATTGGATTTGGCAAAAGTACCACCCGTTACCATCTCCCCTACGTTCTGAATCGGAAAGATACCTGGCATGTCGCGCATATTTTCCGTCGTCACGCTAAACCGGAAGAGCAGGCGCCGCAGTATTCGCATATTCACTTCACCAGCGATCTGGATGAGGTGTTGGGCGATCCGCAGGTAAAACTGGTGATCGTCTGTACGCATGCTGACAGCCATTTCGAATACGCCAAACGCGCGCTGGAAGCGGGTAAAAATGTGCTGGTTGAGAAACCTTTCACGCCGACGCTGGCGGAGGCAAAAGTGTTGTTCGACCTGGCGCGAAGCAAAGGACTGACCGTCACGCCGTATCAGAATCGGCGTTTTGATTCCTGTTTTCTCACGGCTAAAAAAGCGATTGAGAGCGGCAAACTGGGCAAGATTGTCGAAATTGAAAGCCATTTCGATTATTACCGCCCGGTAGCAGAAACCAAACCGGGCCTGCCGCAGGACGGCGCATTCTATGGACTTGGCGTCCACACCATGGATCAAATTATTTCGCTATTTGGCCGTCCGGATCATGTCGCGTATGACATTCGTAGCCTGCGTAATAAAGCGAATCCGGATGACACCTTTGAAGCGCAACTGTTTTATGGCGATTTGAAGGCTATCGTTAAAACCAGCCATCTGGTGAAAATCGACTATCCGAAGTTTATTGTTCACGGCACCAAAGGTTCGTTTGTGAAATACGGTATCGATCAACAAGAAACCAGCCTGAAAGCGAACATTATGCCTGGTGAACCCGGTTTCGCCGCTGACGAATCCGTCGGCGTGCTGGAATATGTTAACGATGACGGCGTGACCGTGAAAGAAGAGGTGAAACCGGAAACGGGTGACTATGGTCGCGTCTATGATGCGCTGTACCAGACGTTGACCGTCGGTACGCCTAATTACGTCAAGGAATCTGAAGTTCTTACCAATCTGGAAATCCTCGAGCGTGCTTTCGAACAGGCATCGCCTGCGACGATAACCCTCGCTAAATAGCCCTTACAGACTCCTCTGCGCTTATTCATATTTTTTGAACAGAGGAGTCAATTTTCACCCTCTATGATCCCGAACGGAATGAGTCCACACTTATTCCATCGAAAACATCTGGGGGTGAACACAATAATCTACTTACGCAAAGCAAACGACCGCGGTCATGCGAATCATGGCTGGCTTGACTCCTGGCATACTTTTTCTTTTGCCGATTATTACGATCCGAACTTTATGGGATTCTCGGCGCTGCGCGTGATTAACGACGATGTGATCGACGCAGGCCAGGGGTTCGGCACGCATCCGCATAAAGACATGGAAATTTTGACCTATGTGCTGGAAGGCGCCGTAGAACACCAGGACAGTATGGGCAATAAAGAACAGGTTCCGGCAGGTGAATTCCAGATTATGAGCGCCGGGACCGGCGTTCGCCACTCCGAGTACAACCCGAGTAAAACGGATCGTCTGCGGCTGTATCAGATCTGGATCATTCCGCAAGAAACCGGCATCACGCCGCGCTACGAACAGCGTCGCTTCGACGCCGCGCAGGGCAAGCAACTGGTGCTTTCGCCAGATGCTCGCGATGGTTCGCTGAAGGTCCACCAGGATATGGAGCTGTACCGCTGGGCGCTGCTCAAAGATGAACAGTCGGTGCATCAGATTGCCGCTGAGCGCCGCGTCTGGATCCAGGTGGTAAAAGGTAACGTGACCATTAACGGTACTAAAGCCACCACCAGCGACGGCCTGGCGATTTGGGATGAGCAGGCAATCTCGATTCATGCCGACAGCGACAGCGAAGTGTTGTTGTTTGACTTGCCGCCAGTTTAACGTGCTGTAACCTTTTGTAGGCCGGATAAGACGCGAAAGCGTTGCCATCCGGCTTTTCATCGTTTGTCATTAATTCCGCACGTCCGTGGTAAACTGGGCAAATCTATCCCTTTTATACCTTTCAGGACGATGAAAAAGAAAAGACCCGTACTTCAGGATGTGGCCGACCGTGTGGGCGTGACCAAAATGACGGTCAGCCGTTTTTTGCGTAATCCGGAGCAGGTCTCCGTCGCGCTGCGGGGTAAAATTGCGGCTGCGCTTGATGAGCTCGGGTACATTCCTAATCGCGCGCCTGACATTCTTTCCAACGCCACCAGCCGCGCCATTGGCGTTCTGCTGCCGTCTTTAACCAACCAGGTCTTTGCGGAAGTGTTACGCGGCATTGAGGCTGTCACCGACGCGCATGGGTATCAGACCATGCTGGCGCACTACGGCTATAAACCGGAGATGGAGCAGGAGCGCCTGGAATCGATGCTCTCCTGGAATATCGACGGCCTGATCCTCACTGAGCGTACCCATACGCCGCGCACCTTAAAAATGATCGAAGTCGCCGGGATTCCGGTGGTGGAACTGATGGACAGCCAGTCGCCGTGTCTCGATATTGCCGTTGGTTTTGACAACTTCGAGGCCGCCCGTCAGATGACCGCCGCGATTATCGCGCGTGGTCATCGTCATATCGCCTATCTGGGGGCGCGCCTCGACGAACGTACTATCATCAAGCAGAAGGGCTATGAACAGGCGATGCGGGACGCAGGACTGGTTCCTTACAGTGTGATGATGGAGCAATCTTCATCCTACTCTTCCGGTATCGAACTCATGCGCCAGGCGCGACGCGAATACCCACAGCTTGACGGTATTTTTTGCACCAACGATGACCTGGCGGTGGGGGCGGCCTTCGAATGCCAGCGCCTGGGGCTAAAAATCCCGGGCGACATGGCGATCGCCGGGTTCCACGGTCATGATATCGGTCAGGTGATGGAACCGCGTCTGGCAAGCGTCCTGACGCCGCGCGAGCGAATGGGCAGCATTGGCGCGGAACGTCTGTTGGCCCGCATTCGCGGCGAAACGGTCACGCCAAAAATGTTAGATTTAGGTTTCACCTTGTCACCGGGCGGATCTATTTAGTCTGACAACTTTGAAGTAGCTCACACTTATTCACTTTTGGCACGAATGGTCATTGCGTCGTGAATGGTGCGGTTGGACAATGTTACCGATAACAGTTACCCGTAACAAATTTTGCAACTTGTAGAGTGGGGGCCCGCTTTGAGCACGACTAATCATGATCACCACGTTTACGTTCTGATGGGCGTATCAGGCAGCGGTAAATCCGCTGTCGCAAGCGCCGTGGCGCATCAGCTTCATGCCGCGTTTCTGGACGGCGATTTTCTGCATCCGCGCTGCAATATTGAAAAAATGGCTTCCGGCGAGCCGTTGAATGATGATGACCGCAAACCGTGGTTACAGGCGCTGAACGACGCCGCTTTCGCGATGCAGCGTACCAATAAAATCTCGCTGATCGTCTGTTCCGCACTGAAAAAACATTATCGTGACCTGCTGCGCGAGGGAAACCCGAACCTCTCCTTTATCTACCTGAAAGGTGATTTCGACGTCATTGAAAGCCGTCTGAAAGCGCGCAAAGGTCATTTCTTCAAAACCCAGATGCTGGTGACGCAGTTTGAAACGCTGCAAGAGCCGGGTGCCGACGAACGCGATGTTCTGGTGGTGGATATCGACCAGCCGCTGGAAGACGTCGTGGCGAGCACCATTGAGGTCATCAATAAAGGCAGTACGCTGTGAGTACATTAACACTGGTTTTAACCGCCGTCGGTTCCGTCTTACTGCTGCTGTTTTTGGTGATGAAGGCGCGTATGCACGCCTTCGTCGCGTTAATGGTCGTCTCAATGGGCGCGGGGCTTTTTTCAGGGATGCCGCTTGATAAAATCGCCGCGACCATGGAAAAAGGGATGGGCGGCACGCTGGGATTCCTGGCGATTGTGGTCGCGCTGGGGGCGATGTTCGGTAAAATTCTGCATGAAACCGGCGCGGTCGATCAGATAGCCGTCAAGATGCTTAAATCCTTTGGTCATAACCGCGCGCACTATGCGATTGGCCTGGCCGGGCTGATTTGCGCGCTTCCGCTGTTCTTTGAAGTGGCGATTGTGCTGCTGATAAGCGTGGCGTTCTCTATGGCGCGTCATACCGGCACAAACCTGGTGAAGCTGGTCATTCCGCTGTTTGCGGGCGTGGCGGCAGCCGCGGCGTTTTTGTTGCCTGGGCCTGCGCCGATGCTGCTGGCTTCCCAGATGCATGCTGATTTCGGCTGGATGATCCTGATTGGGCTGTGCGCCGCCATTCCTGGCATGATTATCGCCGGGCCGCTGTGGGGGAATTTTATCAGCCGCTACGTTGAGCTGCGTATTCCTGACGACATTACCGAGCCGCATCTGGGTGAAGGTAAAATGCCTTCTTTCGGCTTCAGCCTGTCGCTGATCCTGCTGCCGTTGGTGCTGGTAGGGCTGAAAACGATCGCCGCGCGTTTTGTGCCGGAAGGTTCCACCGCTTACGAATGGTTTGAGTTTATCGGCCACCCCTTCACTGCGATTCTGGTCGCTTGTCTGGTTGCGATTTACGGCCTGGCGATGCGCCAGGGGATGCCGAAAGACAAAGTGATGGAAATCTGCGGCCACGCGCTGCAACCGGCGGGCATTATCCTGCTGGTGATTGGCGCAGGCGGGGTGTTCAAACAGGTACTGGTTGACTCCGGCGTCGGCCCGGCGCTGGGCGAAGCGTTAACCGGTATGGGACTGCCGATTGCCATTACCTGCTTTGTGCTGGCGGCGGCGGTGCGCATCATTCAGGGTTCCGCGACCGTGGCGTGTTTAACCGCGGTCGGTCTGGTGATGCCGGTCATAGAGCAACTGAATTTCTCCGGCGCGCAGATGGCGGCGCTCTCTATCTGTATCGCCGGCGGTTCAATTGTGGTTTCTCATGTTAACGACGCTGGCTTCTGGCTGTTCGGTAAATTTACCGGCGCGACCGAAGCGCAGACGTTAAAAACCTGGACGATGATGGAAACTATCCTCGGCACGGTCGGCGCGATTGTCGGGATGATTGCTTTCCAACTGCTGAGCTGAGTCTTGTTGCCCGGTGGCGCGGTGCTTACCGGGCCTGGAAACGGGCACATATCGACACCGTAAGCCGGGTAAGGCGTAATCGCTACCCGGTTTTTTTATTGAGGTGTGCATGGCAATCGCCCAACGACATTTTGCCTCGCCATGTTTCAGTACGCGCATAAAAGCAGGAAAATTTCTACGCTGATCCATAATTAGGATCAATAAAACAGCGACGGAAATGATTCCCTTCCTAACGCAAATTCCCTGATAATCGCCACTGGACTTTCTGCTTGCGCGGTAAGGCAGGATAAGTCGCATTACTGATGGCTTCGCTATCATTGATTAATTTCACTTGCGACTTTGGCTGCTTTTTGTATGGTGAAGGATGCGCCACAGGATACTGGCGCGCATACACAGCACATCTCTTTGCAGGAAAAAAACGCTATGAAAAATGTTGGCTTTATCGGCTGGCGCGGAATGGTCGGCTCTGTTCTCATGCAACGCATGGTAGAGGAGCGCGATTTCGACGCTATTCGCCCTGTTTTCTTTTCTACCTCCCAGTTTGGACAGGCGGCGCCCACCTTCGGCGACACCTCCACCGGCACGCTACAGGACGCTTTTGATCTGGATGCGCTAAAAGCGCTCGATATCATCGTGACCTGCCAGGGCGGCGATTATACCAACGAAATTTATCCAAAGCTGCGCGAAAGCGGATGGCAGGGTTACTGGATTGATGCGGCTTCTACGCTGCGCATGAAAGATGATGCCATTATTATTCTCGACCCGGTCAACCAGGACGTGATTACCGACGGCCTGAACAATGGCGTGAAGACCTTTGTGGGCGGTAACTGTACCGTTAGCCTGATGTTGATGTCGCTGGGCGGTCTCTTTGCCCATAATCTCGTTGACTGGGTATCCGTCGCGACCTATCAGGCCGCCTCCGGCGGCGGCGCGCGCCATATGCGCGAGCTGTTAACCCAAATGGGTCAGTTGTATGGCCATGTCGCCGATGAACTGGCGACGCCGTCTTCCGCAATTCTTGATATTGAACGCAAAGTTACGGCATTGACCCGCAGCGGCGAGCTGCCGGTTGATAACTTTGGCGTACCGCTGGCGGGAAGCCTGATCCCCTGGATCGACAAACAGCTCGATAACGGCCAGAGCCGCGAAGAGTGGAAAGGCCAGGCGGAAACCAACAAGATTCTCAATACCGCCTCTGTGATTCCGGTTGATGGTTTGTGTGTGCGCGTCGGCGCGCTGCGCTGTCACAGCCAGGCGTTCACCATCAAGCTGAAAAAAGAGGTATCCATTCCGACGGTGGAAGAACTGCTGGCGGCACATAATCCGTGGGCGAAAGTGGTGCCGAACGATCGTGATATCACTATGCGCGAATTAACCCCGGCGGCGGTGACCGGCACGTTGACTACGCCGGTTGGTCGTCTGCGTAAGCTGAACATGGGGCCAGAGTTCTTGTCGGCGTTTACCGTAGGCGACCAGTTGTTATGGGGCGCCGCCGAGCCGCTGCGTCGAATGCTGCGCCAGTTGGCGTAGTAGCTATTGCAGCGCTTATCGGGCCTGCGTGTGGTTCTGTAGGCCGGATAAGGCGCGTCAGCGCCGCCATCCGGCGGGGGAATTTGTGTTAAACCAGGGGTGCATCGTCACCCTTTTTTTTGCGTAATACAGGAGTAAACGCAGATGTTTCATTTTTATCAGGAGTTAAGCAGAGCATTGGCTATTCTTTAAGGGTAGCTTAATCCCACGGGTATTAAGCCTAACCTGAAGGTAGGACGACGCAGATAGGATGCACAGTGTGCTGCGCCGTTCAGGTCAAAGAAGTGTCACTACCTGATGTTGAATTCAGTGAGATGGAGTGACGCCACAAAACAGGATGACAAACCATGTCCAGTCGTATCGATAGAGACGTGATTAATGCGCTAATTGCAGGACATTTTGCGGACCCTTTTTCCGTACTCGGAATGCACCAGACCCAAGCCGGACTAGAAGTCCGCGCCCTATTACCTGACGCCACCGACGTATGGGTGATTGAACCCAAAACCGGACGTAAAGTCGGCAAACTGGAATGTCTCGACGCTCGCGGTTTTTTCTGCGGCGTTTTACCCCGACGTAAAAATTTCTTTCGCTATCAGCTCGCCGTGACCTGGCACGGACAGCAGAACCTCATCGACGATCCTTACCGTTTTGGTCCATTAATACAGGAAATGGATGCCTGGCTATTGTCGGAAGGCACCCACCTGCGTCCTTATGAAACGCTGGGCGCGCACGCCGATACGATGGATGGCGTCACCGGCACCCGTTTCTCCGTCTGGGCGCCTAATGCTCGTCGCGTTTCGGTTGTCGGGCAATTCAACTATTGGGATGGGCGTCGCCACCCGATGCGTCTGCGCAAAGAGAGCGGTATTTGGGAGCTGTTTATCCCCGGCGCGCATAATGGACAACTGTATAAATTCGAGCTGCTTGATGCGAACGGTAATCTGCGCATTAAAGCCGATCCCTATGCTTTTGAGGCGCAGATGCGTCCGGAAACGGCGTCGATGATTTGCGGACTGCCGGAGAAAGTGACGCCAAGCGAAGAACGACAAAAAGCCAATCAGTTTGATGCGCCGATCTCGATTTATGAGGTGCATTTAGGTTCATGGCGCCGCCATACGGATAACAATTTCTGGCTGAGCTATCGTGAGCTGGCGGATCAGCTTGTGCCTTACGCCAAATGGATGGGCTTTACGCACCTTGAACTCTTGCCGGTCAACGAACATCCGTTTGACGGCAGTTGGGGCTACCAGCCGACCGGCCTCTACGCGCCGACCCGCCGCTTTGGTACGCGGGACGACTTCCGCTATTTCATCAATGCGGCCCATGCGGCGGGCCTTAACGTCATTCTCGACTGGGTGCCGGGCCATTTCCCGTCCGATGAATTTAGCCTCGCGGAGTTTGACGGCACCCACCTCTATGAGCACAGCGACCCGCGCGAGGGCTATCACCAGGACTGGAATACGCTGATCTACAACTATGGTCGTCGTGAAGTCAGTAATTATCTGGTGGGTAACGCCCTGTACTGGATGGAGCGTTTTGGGATTGATGCGCTGCGTGTCGATGCGGTGGCCTCTATGATCTACCGCGACTACAGCCGCAAAGAGGGCGAGTGGATACCGAACGAGTTCGGCGGTCGTGAAAACCTGGAAGCCATTGAGTTTCTGCGCAATACCAACCGCATTATTGGCGAGCAGGTGCCCGGCGCGGTCAGCATGGCGGAAGAGTCGACAGACTTCTCTGGCGTGACGCGTCCACCGGAAACGGGCGGCCTGGGGTTCTGGTACAAGTGGAACCTGGGCTGGATGCACGACACGCTGGACTACATGAAGCTGGACCCGGTGTACCGCCAGTATCATCACGACAAGCTGACCTTTGGTATGTTGTACAACCATACCGAAAACTTTGTTCTGCCGCTGTCGCACGATGAGGTGGTTCACGGCAAGAAATCCATTCTCGATCGTATGCCGGGCGATGCGTGGCAAAAATTCGCTAACCTGCGCGCTTACTATGGCTGGATGTGGGCCTTCCCCGGCAAGAAACTGCTATTTATGGGGAATGAGTTTGCCCAGGGACGCGAGTGGAACCATGACGCCAGCCTCGACTGGCACCTGCTGGAGGGGGGCGATAACTGGCACCACGGGGTTCAGCGTCTGGTACGCGATCTCAACCACACCTATCGCCATCATAAAGCGTTGCATGAGCTGGATTTTGATGCTTACGGCTTTGAGTGGCTGGTGGTCGATGACAATGAACGCTCGGTACTGATTT
The DNA here is from genome assembly GCF_051812965.1 of Salmonella sp. NW1250. Lineage (NCBI taxonomy): Bacteria > Pseudomonadati > Pseudomonadota > Gammaproteobacteria > Enterobacterales > Enterobacteriaceae > Salmonella > Salmonella sp. NW1250. Next base: position 317,073 of record NZ_JAMNDD010000004.1, read on the forward strand.
TTGTACGCCGTGATAAAGCCGGTAACGAGATTATCGTCGCCAGCAACTTTACGCCCGTTCCTCGCCACGACTACCGCTTTGGCATCAACCAGCCGGGACGCTGGCGTGAAATTCTCAATACTGATTCGATGCATTATCACGGTAGCAACACCGGCAATGGCGGCGTGGTGCACAGCGATGAGATCGAAAGCCATGGCCGTCAGCACTCTCTTAGCCTGACGTTACCGCCGTTGGCGACGATCTGGCTGATGCGGGAGGGGGAATGACGCAGCTTGCGATCGGCGAAGCAACGCCGCATGGCGCAACGTATGACGGTCATGGCGTGAATTTCACGCTCTTTTCCGCCCATGCGGAGCGCGTAGAGCTGTGCGTTTTTGATTCCCGAGGGAATGAGCGTCGCTATGACCTGCCAGGACGTCGCGGCGATGTCTGGCATGGTTATCTGGCAGGCGCCAGGCCAGGTTTGCGCTATGGCTATCGCGTACATGGCCCGTGGCAGCCAGCGCAGGGGCATCGGTTTAATCCGGCGAAGTTACTGCTTGACCCTTATGCGCGCCGGGTCGAGGGCGAACTAAAAGATCATCCGCTGTTGCACGGCGGACACGATGAACCGGACTACCGCGATAACGCGGCGGTGGCGCCGAAAAGCGTGGTAATCAGCGACCATTATGACTGGGAAGATGACGCCGCGCCGCGCACGCCGTGGGGAAAAACGGTCATCTATGAAGCGCATGTCAAAGGGCTGACCTACCTGCATCCGGAACTCCCCCAGGAGATACGCGGCACCTATAAAGCGCTCGGTCATCCGGTCATGGTGGCGTACTTCAAACAGCTTGGCATTACGGCGCTGGAACTGTTGCCGGTAGCGCAGTTTGCCAGCGAGCCGCGCCTGCAACGTATGGGACTGACCAATTATTGGGGTTATAACCCGATGGCGATGTTCGCGCTGCATCCCGCCTGGGCCAGTTCGCCCGAGACGGCGCTGGACGAGTTTCGCGATGCGGTGAAAGCGCTGCATCGCGCGGGGATTGAGGTCATTCTGGACATCGTATTAAACCATAGCGCCGAGCTGGATCTGGATGGTCCAACCTTCTCTCTGCGCGGAATTGATAACCGTAGCTATTATTGGATAAGGGACGATGGCGATTATCACAACTGGACGGGGTGCGGCAACACGCTCAATTTAAGCCATCCCGGCGTGGTGGAATACGCGTGCGAGTGTTTGCGCTATTGGGTGGAAACCTGTCATGTCGATGGTTTTCGTTTTGATTTGGCGTCCGTCATGGGGCGCACGCCGACGTTTCGCCAGGATGCGCCGCTGTTCGCCGCGATTAAAGCGTGTCCTGTGTTATCAACGGTCAAGCTGATTGCTGAACCGTGGGATATTGGCGAGGGCGGCTATCAGGTCGGGAATTTTCCGCCACCGTTTGCCGAGTGGAACGACCATTTTCGCGATGCGGCCCGCCGATTCTGGTTGCCACGTAACCTGACGACCGGGGAATTTGCCTGTCGTTTCGCCGCTTCCAGCGATGTGTTTAAACGCAATGGCCGCGCGCCCGGCGCCTCTGTCAATCTGCTCACGGCGCATGACGGTTTTACGCTCCGGGACTGCGTCTGTTTCAATCAGAAACACAATGAGGCGAACGGTGAGGAAAATCGCGACGGCACCAACAGCAATTACAGCGACAATCATGGTAAAGAAGGATTAGGCGGTCCGCTTGATTTAATGGAGCGGCGGCGCGACAGCATTCATGCCCTGCTGGCGACGCTACTGCTCTCTCAGGGAACGCCGATGCTGCTGGCAGGCGATGAACATGGCCATAGCCAGCATGGCAACAATAACGCCTATTGTCAGGATAATGCCTTAACCTGGCTGGACTGGCAGCAGGCAAACCGTGGGTTAACCACGTTTACCGCCGCGCTGATTCGTTTGCGTCAGCAGATACCGGCTTTAACCGGCAATAGCTGGTGGGAAGAAGGCGATGGCAACGTGCGTTGGCTAAATAAAAACGCGCAACCCTTGAGTGCGGATGAGTGGCAAAACGGGCCTAAGCTGATGCAAATTCTGTTGTCGGACCGTTTTCTGATTGCGATAAATGCCACGCTTGAGGTGACAGATATAGTTTTACCCGAAGGGGAATGGCGCGCCGTTCCCCCATTCGCTGGAGAGGATAATCCGGTGATAACGGCGGTCTGGCAGGGACCTGCGCATGGACTGTGTGTGTTCCAGAGAGGATAAAAAAGGAGTTAATCATGGTGAGTTTAGAGAAGAACGATCGTGTAATGTTGGCGCGCCAGCTGCCATTGAAATCTGTTGCCCTGATCCTGGCCGGCGGCCGCGGCACGCGTCTAAAAGATTTAACGAACAAACGCGCCAAACCAGCCGTCCACTTTGGTGGGAAGTTCCGCATCATCGATTTCGCCTTATCTAATTGTCTGAACTCCGGGATTCGCCGTATCGGCGTGATCACTCAGTATCAGTCCCACACGCTGGTGCAGCATATTCAGCGCGGCTGGTCACTGTTTAGCGAAGAGATGAACGAATTTGTCGATCTGCTGCCAGCTCAACAGCGTATGAAGGGCGAAAACTGGTATCGCGGCACGGCAGACGCGGTGACCCAGAACCTGGATATTATTCGTCGCTATAAAGCGGAATATGTCGTCATCCTGGCAGGCGATCATATCTACAAGCAGGACTACTCGCGTATGTTGATCGATCACGTTGAAAAGGGCGCGCGTTGCACGGTGGCCTGTATGCCGGTGCCGATCAAAGAAGCGACGGCGTTCGGCGTGATGGCGGTCGATGAAAGCGACAAGATTATTGATTTTGTCGAAAAACCGGCGAATCCCCCCGCAATGCCTGGTGACGCCAGCAAAGCGCTGGCCAGTATGGGCATTTACGTTTTTGACGCCGATTACCTGTATGAATTGCTGGCGGCAGACGATAAAGATGACGCGTCCAGCCACGATTTCGGTAAAGACATTATCCCCAAAATCACCCGCGAAGGTATGGCTTACGCGCATCCTTTCCCGCTCTCCTGCGTGCAGTCCGATCCACAAGCCGAACCGTACTGGCGCGATGTAGGTACGCTGGAAGCTTACTGGAAGGCGAACCTGGATTTAGCCTCGGTGACGCCGGAGCTGGATATGTATGACCAGAACTGGCCTATCCGTACGCATATGGAATCGCTACCGCCTGCGAAATTCGTGCAGGACCGCTCCGGTAGCCACGGTATGACGCTGAACTCGCTGGTCTCCGGCGGCTGCATTATCTCCGGTTCGGTGGTGGTGCAATCTGTGCTCTTCCCACGGGTGAGAATAAATTCTTTTTGTAATATTGATTCGGCAGTGTTGTTACCTGAGGTTTGGGTAGGGCGCTCCTGCCGTTTACGTCGCTGTGTTATTGACCGTGCCTGTATTATCCCGGAAGGCATGGTGATTGGTGAAAATGCGGAAGAGGACGCTCGTCGTTTCTACCGTTCAGAAGAAGGTATTGTACTGGTCACGCGTGAAATGCTGCGCAAACTGCAGGTCAAACAGGAGCGATAATGCAGGTTTTACATGTATGTTCAGAGATGTTCCCCCTGCTGAAGACTGGGGGGCTGGCGGATGTGATAGGCGCGTTGCCTGCGGCACAAATTGCGGATGGTGTTGATGTTCGCGTTCTGCTTCCAGGGTTTCCCGATATCCGTCGGGGGATACCCGACGCGCATGTGGTGAGCCGCCGCGATACTTTCGCAGGTAAGATATCGCTGCTGTTCGGGCATTATAACGGCGTGGGCATTTATCTGATCGACGCGCCGCATCTGTACGAGCGTCCAGGCAGTCCCTATCACGATACGAATTTATATGCCTATACCGATAACGTGCTGCGCTTTGCCCTGTTAGGGTGGGTCGGCTGTGAAATGGCCTGCGGACTTGATCCATTCTGGCGCCCCGACGTGGTGCACGCCCATGACTGGCACGCCGGGCTGGCGCCCGCCTATCTGGCGGCGCGCGGGCGGCCGGCGAAATCGGTCTTTACCGTACACAACCTGGCCTATCAAGGCATGTTTTATGCAAAGCATATGGATGACATCGAACTGCCGTGGTCATTCTTTAATATGCATGGGCTGGAGTTCAACGGACAACTCTCCTTTTTGAAGGCCGGTTTGTACTATGCCGACCATATTACGGCGGTGAGCCCGACCTATGCGCGTGAAATTACTGAACCGCAGTTTGCTTATGGTATGGAAGGCCTGCTGCGTCAGCGTCATCTGGAAGGGCGCTTGTCCGGCATACTGAACGGCGTGGATGAGAAGATCTGGAACCCGGAATCCGATCTGCTGCTGGCGTCGCGCTACACGCGCGATACCCTGGAAGAGAAGGCGGAAAACAAACGTCAGCTACAAATTGCGATGGGGTTGAAGGTTAACGACAAAGTGCCGCTGTTCGCCGTGGTAAGCCGTCTGACCAACCAGAAAGGTCTGGATCTGGTGCTGGAGGCGTTACCGGGGCTGCTGGAGCAGGGCGGGCAGTTGGCGCTACTCGGCGCGGGCGATCCGGTGCTTCAGGAAGGGTTCCTCGCGGCGGCGGCGGAACACCCAGGGCAGGTTGGCGTACAGATCGGCTATCACGAAGCTTTCTCGCATCGCATTATGGGCGGCGCGGACGTTATTCTGGTGCCCAGTCGTTTCGAACCGTGCGGCTTAACGCAGTTATATGGCTTAAAGTATGGCACGCTGCCTCTGGTGCGGCGTACCGGAGGGTTGGCCGATACGGTCTCCGACAGTTCGCTGGAAAATCTGGCGGACGGTATCGCCAGCGGTTTTGTCTTCGAAGACAGTAACGCCTGGTCGTTGCTACGCGCGATTCGGCGTGCTTTTGTGTTGTGGTCACGGCCTTCGCTTTGGCGGTTTGTACAACGGCAGGCGATGGCGATGGATTTTAGCTGGCAAGTTGCCGCGAAATCATACCGCGAGCTGTACTATCGCTTGAAATAGTCATCCAGGAATCATTTATATGAATGCTCCGTTTACTTATGCATCGCCCACACTCAGCGTTGAGGCGCTTAAGCATTCTATTGCCTATAAGCTGATGTTTACGATTGGTAAAGACCCGGTCATTGCCAATAAACATGAATGGCTGAACGCCACATTGTTCGCGGTGCGCGATCGTCTGGTGGAGCGCTGGCTGCGTTCTAATCGAGCCCAATTATCGCAGGAAACCCGGCAGGTTTATTACCTGTCGATGGAGTTTTTGATTGGTCGTACCCTCTCTAACGCGCTGCTCTCGCTGGGCATTTATGACGACGTTAAAGGCGCGCTGGAGGCCATGGGCTTAGATCTCGAAGAGCTGATCGATGAAGAGAATGACCCAGGGCTTGGCAACGGCGGCTTAGGACGGCTGGCGGCTTGCTTCCTGGACTCGCTGGCGACGCTAGGATTACCGGGGCGCGGGTATGGCATTCGCTACGATTACGGCATGTTTAAGCAGAATATTGTCGACGGGCGGCAAAAAGAATCTCCGGATTACTGGCTGGAATATGGCAACCCGTGGGAGTTCAAGCGCCACAATACGCGCTATAAAGTGCTTTTTGGCGGGCGCATTCAGCAGGAAGGTAAAAAAGCGCGCTGGATTGAGACGGAAGAGATTCTGGCCGTCGCGTATGATCAGATCATCCCCGGTTACGACACCGACGCCACTAACACACTGCGGCTGTGGAATGCGCAGGCCAGTAGTGAAATCAACCTCGGTAAATTCAACCAGGGCGACTACTTTGCGGCGGTGGAAGATAAAAACCACTCTGAGAACGTTTCACGGGTGCTCTACCCGGACGATTCCACCTATTCCGGACGAGAGCTACGCCTGCGCCAGGAGTATTTTCTGGTCTCGGCGACGGTACAGGATATCCTGCACCGTCATTATCAACTGCATAAAACCTATGAGAATCTGGCGGATAAAATCGCCATTCACCTCAATGATACGCATCCGGTGCTGTCAATTCCGGAGCTGATGCGCCTGCTGATTGATGAACATAAATTTAGCTGGGACGACGCGTTTGAGGTGTGCTGTCAGGTCTTCTCTTATACCAACCATACGCTGATGAGCGAGGCGCTGGAAACCTGGCCTGTCGATATGCTGGGGAAAATTCTGCCCCGTCACCTGCAGATTATCTTCGAGATTAACGACTATTTCCTGAAAACGTTGCAAGAGCAATATCCCAACGATACTAGCCTGCTTGGTCGCGCGTCGATTATTGATGAGTCGAACGGTCGCCGGGTACGGATGGCCTGGCTGGCGGTGGTGGTCAGCCATAAAGTCAACGGCGTTTCTGAACTCCATTCCAACCTGATGGTGCAGTCGCTGTTCGCGGATTTTGCGAAGATTTTCCCGACCCGTTTTTGTAACGTCACTAACGGCGTTACGCCGCGCCGCTGGCTGGCGCTGGCAAACCCGCCGCTGTCTGACGTGCTGGATGAGAATATTGGTCGTACCTGGCGTACCGATCTTAGTCAGCTCAGCGAGCTGAAGCAGCATTGTGATTATCCGCTGGTCAATCATGCGGTGCGTCAGGCGAAGCTGGAAAATAAAAAACGGCTGGCGGTAGTGATAGCGCAGCAGCTTAATGTGGTGGTTAACCCGAAGGCGCTGTTTGACGTGCAGATCAAGCGTATTCACGAGTACAAACGTCAGCTGATGAACGTGCTGCATGTCATTACCCGCTATAACCGCATTAAAGAAAATCCGGAGGCCGACTGGGTGCCGCGGGTGAATATTTTTGCCGGTAAGGCGGCTTCCGCCTATTACATGGCAAAACACATTATTCATCTGATCAACGACGTGGCGAAAGTGATTAACAACGATCCGCAGATTGGCGACAAGCTGAAAGTGGTGTTTATCCCGAACTACAGCGTCAGCCTGGCGCAGGTGATCATTCCCGCTGCCGACCTGTCTGAGCAGATTTCGCTGGCAGGGACAGAAGCTTCCGGCACCAGTAATATGAAATTTGCCCTGAACGGCGCGCTCACCATTGGTACGCTGGATGGCGCGAACGTAGAGATGCAAGAGCATGTCGGCGAGGAGAATATCTTTATCTTCGGTAATACTGCCGAAGAGGTGGAAGCGTTGCGCAGGCAGGGTTATAAGCCTCGCGACTATTATGAAAAAGATGAAGAGCTACATCAGGTACTGACGCAGATTGGTAGCGGCGTCTTTAATCCGGAAGAGCCAGGCCGTTACCGCGATCTGGTAGATTCGCTGATTAACTTTGGCGATCACTATCAGGTGCTGGCGGACTACCGCAGCTACGTGGACTGCCAGGATAAGGTGGATGAGTTGTATCGTCGCCCGGAAGAGTGGACGACGAAAGCGATGCTCAACATTGCCAATATGGGCTACTTCTCATCGGACAGAACCATCAAAGAGTATGCCGAAAATATCTGGCATATTGATCCGGTGCGGTTGTAGCGGTTTAACGCTTGAGAACGGGGCCAAACGGCCCCGTTTTTTATCGTGGTATATTCGGGGGGTATGCCGATATTCGTCTGCTGAATCTGTTAGCGGCACTTGGTCTCTGTCATGGAAAAAGGGTTGAGTACTGGTGTATAGTATTAGCAGAAAAATCCATAATTAATTGATAATAATATGAAAAAGATTACGACATCTATTCCGGCTCTCGATAAAATTATGCGCGTATTTGCTTACCTTCTGGAGTGCGATGGCGCAACGTTTACCCAGATCCATCAAAATTCAGGGATTGCGAAAAGCAGTACCTCATCTTTGCTCAACGGCATGGTGGAGCATGGGTTATTACGCCAGGAAAAAGACAAGTATTATCTGGGGCTACGCCTGTATGAATTAGGTAATAAAGCGGCGGAACAGTACGATATTAAAAAAATCGCGTTACCGATTCTTGAAGAGATTCGCGATAACACCGGCCTGACCTGCCATCTTGGCGTTCTGGAGGGCGATGCCCCTATTTACCTTCTGAAAGTCGAAAGCCCACAGGCTATTGTGATTCGAAGCTGGGAGGGCAAGCGCCTCTCATTACATAGCTCAGGGCTGGGAAAGGTGCTGATTGCATGGCTTAGCGGGGAAGAGCTGGAGGAGTTGCTGCCTCCAGATCAGATATTAACGCGTTTTACGGATACGACGATCACGGATGTGAATATCCTTAAGCAGGAGTTAGCAGGAATTCGCCGTCGCGGCTGGGGTTATGATAATGAAGAAGACTCCCTTGGCGTGCGCTGCATTGCGGTGCCGGTATTCAATACGCAGGGGAAAGTGATCGCCGCCCTGAGCGTATCCGGCGTTACGTTCCAGATCCCCGATGATAAACGCGAGTCGCTTGCTACGCTGATGATGGATGCCAGCCGTAGCCTGACGCGTCTGATGTGCTGAAATAAAAAGACATAGCGGGCAAGAAGCCCGCTTTCGTCATCGCTTAAAGTCCCGCACGCTGTAAGATCTGCTTCAAATTCGAAATATGTTCTTCATTTGCCGGCAAAACGGGGGGCATTACATGAGTTGAAATATCGACTCCGCTAAGCTGAATTGCCTTTTTGATTATCCCGAAGAAAGGTGAATCCAGGCTGTAAATAGTGGAAAGCGCGGACAGCCTGCGCTGTAATCCGAACATTGTCTCATACTCTTTTTCACACCACGCGCGGTAGATCCCGCAGGTTAGCTGCGGCGCAAAGTTCGCTGTCGCTGGGATCCCGCCGTTGCCGCCTAAGATAAGCGTATCCATCATATATTCATCATAGCCGGAGAAAATAACGAAGTCCGGACGCACTGGCCTGACATTATTGATGATTTCACGAATATGGCTGATATTATCAACGGTATCCTTAATGCCGATAATATTGGGGTGATCCTGCGCCAGCCGGGTAATTAAATCAACGCTAAGGTCCTGTCCCGTCAATGCTGGAAAGTTGTAGAGAATGACCGGGCTTTTTATGTTATTAGCCACGGTTTTGAAATGATGATAAATATACTCATCGGTCAATCTGGCATAGTAGGGATTGAGTACCAGCACGGCATCGACTTCGAGTCGGTCGGCATGTTGACCATACTCAATCACTTCCTGCGTGCTGGTGCTGCTAATACCTAATAGTACTGGAATACGGCGGTTAATATGACGGACGCAAAACTCTGCGGTTTCCAGACGCAGCGCATTGGTCATATGGCAAAATTCCCCCCCGCTGCCCAGCAGTAATACGCCATTGACCTTGCTTGCAATAAGATGATCCAGCAAGGTTGCCATGCCGACTTTATCTAACTCTCCCTGCGCATTAACAATGGTCGGAACTGGCGGAAATACGCCGTGAAATTTCGTAATCTGAGTCATGTATTGATCCTTAAAACAGGCGAGCCGTAGCCCGCCAGGGATATTATTTAAGCCAGGCTCCGGCCATTAATGATGTTGCATTAGCGGTGAACTGTTTAAAGACGCCGCGACGGTTTGAATAATCAGGTTTCTTCCAGCTTGCTCGACGCTCTTCAAGACAGCGGCGTATTTCCTCTTCTGTTTTAGGCATCCCGTCGATCCCTACAATATTGAGCTTGCGGCCTTTCACATCCATTTCGATTAAATCACCATCTTCCACCAGGGCAATCGGCCCGCCATCAGCGGCTTCTGGCGAGACGTGTCCGACACATGGCCCGCTGGTCGCTCCAGAGAAACGACCGTCGGTAATCAATGCGACTTTTCCGTCGAGGCGTTTGTCATACACGATGGCATCGGTGGTCATCAGCATTTCCGGTGCGCCAGAGCCTTTTGCGCCTTCGTAGCGAATGAAAATGACGTCGCCGGGTTCGATATGGTTATGGATGATGGCCTGCTGAGCGTCTTCTTCGGAGTTAAAGACCCGAGCAGGACCGGTATGGTGGTGCATATCCGGCGCACAGGCCGCGTATTTAATGACCGCTCCTTCAGGCGCGATGTTGCCTTTCAGTACCGCAATCGACCCTTTTTTGGTGGCATTTTCTGGTTTACGGATCACCTCCTCCGGACTGACTTTGTAATTGTTGAGGTAACCGTGGTTGCGGGTAAAGAAGCCGGATTGATGGAGCATTTCCAGGTTGTCGCCGAGCGTACGGCCAGTCACGGTAAGAACATCAAGATCCAGATAATCGCGCAGATACCATTGCACCATTGGCACGCCGCCAGCGAACCACATCATTTCGGTAACGTATTCACCGCTGGGCTGAATATTGGTCAGATAAGGGATTTCGTTATTGATCCGATCAAACAGTTCGGGCTTCAGCTCCCATCCAAGTTCATGAGCGATGGCCGGAAGGTGGATCATCGCATTGGTGCTGCCACCAATAGCAGCATGGACTTTGATAGCATTTTCAAACGCCGCAGGAGTCAGGATCTTATGGGTGGTGATATTTTTCTCCGCCAGATACAGCGCCTGGTGGCCTGCAGTTCTGGCAACGCGGCGAATTTCCGCCAGGGTCGATGGCAGCAAAGCGCTGCCTGGCAGGGCCAGCCCCAAGGCCTCCGACATGCACTGCATGGTACTGGCCGTTCCCATAAACTGGCAGGCTCCGGCGGTGGGGCAACCGCATTGCTGCATGGCTTCCACTTGCTGAATGCCGATTTCGCCTTTCTTCAACTTAGCAGTGATCCCGCCGAGGTCAGAAGTACTCATATTCGGTGCCGGACGCATAGAACCGCCGGGAATATGCAGCAGCGGCAGGTTCAGGCGTGCGGCGGCAATCAGATGCGCCGGGATAGATTTATCGCAGCTTGAGATCAGAATACCGGCATCATAAGGCACCACTGAGGCATGAATTTCGACCATGTTGGCAATAGCTTCTCGAGATGCCAGGATGTAATTCATCCCATCGTGGCCCTGACCCCAGCCGTCGCAGATATCCGTCACATGGTGACGGACCGCGCGACCGCCGCTTTCATGAACACCCAGCACGGCTTCATCGCCCAGTTGGTTAAGATGGAAACTGCCCGGATGACTTTCGCCATAGCAATCATCCACCAGGACCTGCAGTTTATTGACATCTTCTTTGCTGTAATTCATTCCAAGACGCAGGGCGTCGAGCTGCGACCACAGATCGCGAGCATGTTGACATTTTTGGCTCATTTGGCGATTCCTTCCTGTTTAAGTGACGCACCCGGCGTCGAGGTGTTAGGTGTGTTGCTGCTACCTGCAGGACGAGCGGTAACAGAAGGCAAGCTGAAAAGCAGTCCAACGGCGATAAGCAGTGCGGCAACCAGTACGGTCATTCCTGCTGTTTGCGAGAACGTCACCGTTAACAGCCCGACGAGGTACGGACCGATAAACCCGCCGATGTTGCCCAGGGCGTTGATCGTGCCGCGCACGCCGCCCAGAACGTTGGGGGCGAAGAGTAATGGCGGCAGCGTCCAGAATGGACCGGCATAGGCTTGCAGGAAGAACCCGCAAATAACCATCATGCCGTAGGCGAGCCAGACGTTATCTTTCAGTAATAAGGAGAGGGCGAGGCAGACCGCGAAACCCAGCAGAGGAATAGCCGTGTAAAGGCGGCGATTCATCGTCTTATCACACCATTTGGCGATGTAATACTGACCGATAATGCACAGAACGTAAGGCGCCGCAGTGAGTACCCCAACGATGGTCATGCCGCTGCCGGTCAGGTGTTTAATCAGATTTGGCATCCATAGTGCGAAGCCATAGAAGCCGACCTGTACGAAGAAATAGATACCGACAAGCTTCCACAGGTTGATGCTTTTTAATACGCCGCGAATGCTGCTTTGCTCTCCGCCAATACTCAACGCGCGATCGGCCAGCAATTTTTGTTCGATCCAGGCGCGCTCTTTCGGATCCAGCCACTTTGCCTGATGCGGGTGATCGGAAACCAAAGGTAGCCAGACAAAGAGCAGTCCCAGAGAGAGCAAGCCTTCGATGATAAACATCTCCCGCCAGCCGTAGGTTTCAATAAGCCAGCCGGAAAGCGGCCCGGTAATAATAGAAGCGACGGCCAGGTTCATCTGGAAATAGGCGATAGCCCTGGCGCGCTCCTCATTTGGGAACCAGTGGCCAATCAGCGCCAGAATGGCGGGATACACAGCACCTTCCGCCACGCCGAGCACAAAGCGGATAATCAACAACTGCGTCGGTGTCTGAACAAAACCGGTCAGCAGGGCAAAGCCACCCCAGGCGACGATTGTCCAGGCAATTAACTTTTTGGCGCTTAGCCGCTCGGCTATCTGACCGCCGGGAATTTGCAGGAAGATATAACCAATAAAGAAGATCCCGGCGACCAGACCGGCAAAAGAAGCCGTCATGCCTAAATCTTCATCCATGCCGCCTGCGATCCCAATGGCGATATTGGTCCTGTCCATATAGGCCACGATATAAACGAGGATCGTGGCTGGAATAATATGCAGCCAGCGCCCTCGTGTGGTCGGTTTCTCTATTTCAATGCTCATCATTGCATCCCTTTAGTATCAAAAATGTGTTCTGTATATGGAACTACTGTTCTGTATATTGACACTATGCCGACGTATTCATACAGCGTCAATTCCATACTCTAAGGAAGGTTATATTTTGTGATTTGCTTCAAAAATGAACGGAGATAAGGTGAGAAAGAGCGGATAACCCAATGGAAACTGCTCATCGGTCTAATACATAGCCAAAATTGTGCGCTGCCTCACAGGATAAGATGATGCTCTCACTTGGTCATTGTGCGTTCAGAGTAAACAGCATTAAATTCTTTATGTGGAATTTGTGTTCTGTATATTGAACTTTAATGCTTTTTAAGGAGAAACAATGGTTACTACCGCGATCTTTCCGTCACGATATGTTCAGGGTAAAGGAGCGTTGACAACGCATCTCCCGCAGGAATTGGCCGCACTCGGTCATAAGGCGCTGATTTTGCAGGATCCTGTTGTTCACAACACCTACCGGGATACAGTTGCAACAGCACTGCACGGGGTGATTGAATTTGATATCGAAGTGTTCAGTAGCGAGTGCAGTGATGAGGAAATTGCTCGCATCTCCGCACGCGCGCAGGAAATTGGCGCCGATGTGATTGTCGGTATGGGGGGTGGGAAAACCCTGGATACGGCAAAAGCAACCGGCGCCAGCCTGCGGTTGCCTATTGCCGTGGTTCCTACTCTGGCCTCAACGGATGCGCCGTGCAGTTCACTGGTTGTTATCTATACGCCAGAAGGGAAATTCAAACGCTACCTGATGATTCCACGTAACCCGACACTTGTGCTGGTGGACAGCAGTATTATTGCTGCCGCGCCGGTACGCTTTTTGGTTTCCGGGATAGGCGATGCGCTGGCAACCTGGTTTGAAGCGGAAGATTGCCGCATCAAAGGGGCTGGCAATATGACCACCAGGCCAGGACCGATGACCGCATTTGAGCTGGCGCGCTTTTGCTACACCACCTTGATGCGCTATGGGCGCCTGGCGAAGCTTGCCTGTGAACAACATCAGGTTACTCCGGCGCTCGAACATGTTATCGAAGCGAATACACTATTATCCGGGCTCGGTTTTGAAAGCGGTGGGCTGGCGGCGGCGCACGCCATTCATAACGGTCTGACGGTACTGCCCGCCACGCACAAATACTGGCATGGGGAAAAGGTTGCGTTTGGCACGCTGGCAATGCTTATGCTCACCGATAGAGCGCCTGAGCTTATCGAGGAGGTTTATCAATTTTGTGAAGATATAGGCTTGCCCACCACGCTGGCGGATATTGGTCTGGCTGGCGTTAGCGATGATGAACTGCTGGCCGTTGCCAGAGCGTCTTGTCAAACCGGGGAAACGATGCACAACGAGCCGTTTACCATTGCGCCGGAGGCCGTTCAGGCGGCATTGCGGGCCGCCGATGCTGTTGGGCAGGCGCGGAAAAAGATCGATCTTGCAGGTTAATGTGAGCCTGTAAATAAAAAACGGCAGCCGGAACTTTCAACTTCTGTCTGCCGCTATCGTGAATGTTTTAACGTCGCGATTTCAGAAAAATGCATGGGGGGTGCTCAGGGCTACCGGGTTTATACTTCCGCTATCGCAGGGATTAGCGGATAGAAAAATGAAAAATGCTAAGTGGCTTTTTTTGTCAATCATAATGGCGTTTATCGGCGTGCCGCTGCTGGTGAACATTATTACGATTATCGTGGGGGGAATGTGGGCGTGCATTAGCGTTCTTGAAAATAGTATCCCCGTCGCGCAATCTATTGAGAAGGCGACCATTATCCCGGTAGCGCTTCTGGGCGCAGGGTTAATTTTTCTTTGTGGCCGAATATGGGGAAAGGGAAATGCATCAGAGGTAAATCCAGAATGGCGTGATTGCTGCCTGCTTATGCCCGCTCTGGTGGTGCTGATGGGGTGGGTCATCCTGATGTTTCTCACCGATCTTAATATTCGCGCGATAGGGCGTAAACCCATCGCCCAGGTGGTGCAAACGCTTTGGTTAGTACCCAGCGTAATATCCTTTTTCAACGGCTGGGTATGGGCAGTGTTGCTCATCCCGGTTGGCTCGCAGCTCTGTTTTGCATTAGGGTATGGCGGTGCGCGTTGGGGAGTGCTACGCGGCGGTGCGGGCTACACTTGTCGTAATCTGCTGGTGATTTGCCTGCTGTTTTTCGGGAGCTGTGCCGTATACCAGTCACATCTTTATGCCGTGAAGTATCCCGCTCCCGAGAGCAGTGAATATCTTTATTTCCGCGATTATCAGGCGCACACATGGGGCAACAAGCTAACCGGGCTGCGCGATGAACCGACACTTCTGCTCACCCAAAATTGGCCGCGGCTCGATGGCGCAACGGCTGGCTTGCCGTTATACGCCTCGGCTTTTTATGCGCTTACGCGCTTTCCGGATGATATCTGCCCTGAAGACTACCTTGAAAACCAGGGAACCATTGAAGCCTATCAAAATATCCTTAACGGTAATGCCGATCTTATTTTTGTCGCCCAGCCTTCCACTGCTCAAAAGCAATTGGCCGAGGCCAGTGGCGTAAAACTGGTTTACACCCCCTTTGCACGTGAAGCGTTTGTGTTTATCGTCAACCAAAACAATCCCGTGTCATCGTTGAGTGATGTACAAATTCGCGGCATTTTTAGCGGAAGAATCACCCACTGGAATGAGGTAGGCGGAGAGGCAATCGACATTAAGCCCTGGCAGCGACCAGAAAACTCTGGCAGCCAAACGGCGATGCTGGCGAAGGTAATGAAAGAAACAAAGCTGATGCCAGCGCAAACAACATCAGTGGCAACCGCGATGGGGGAAATGGTGGATATCGTGGCTGAGTATCGCAATACGCACAACGCCATTGGCTATACCTTTCGTTATTACGCTACGCAGATGCACAGCAATAAAGAGATTAAATTACTGGCGATAAACGATGTTGCCCCGACGGTTGAAAATATTCGTAACGGCAGTTACCCGTACACGGTTGATGTTTATATGGTCACCCGTGAACACCCCACAGCGGAAACACAAAAGCTGGTGGACTGGTTTCTAAGCCCGCAGGGACAGCAGTTGGTGCAGGATGTGGGATATGTGCCGCTGTATCCGGCCGCGAAATAAAGGGACTAAATGGAAGAGGTTAAACTATATGTGGAACTGGTTGGCGTAGACCCGATCAGCGGCGCTGGTATTCGTATTGCACGGCGTGAATCCACTTCGTGGCATAAAGATATTGTTGCTGAGCTGATTAATCAGGTTCTTCGGTGTGGTGCGGCATTAATCATCGTCGCTGTGCTGACCGCCTGCGATGATCGCCAGGTAAGCTATTTTCCTGATTATGCCGCCATACCCGAGCAATCCGGTATCTGGACCTGGCTGCCTGTGTTCTTTCCATCGTCCGCCAGTGAAATAGAGATGACGTTTAACCTGGACAGCAATCTTTTTTATGCTGACTTTAGCGTGGCCGACGGTGATAAACGCGCGCATTTTGAAAGCGTGCTGGGGGAGGAGAGCGTGGTTCATTATGCCAACTTTTCTCATAAAAGCTGGTGTAAAACGGGGAAAACTCTCTGGAATAGTGAAGCGCGGGCAAAACCCTTCTTTATTACCAAAATAAGTGTTGATCGCTACCGTATCACTAATCATATGCCCGGCTGTACAAAACCCGGCGAGTGAATGCGGTATGTGGCGAAAAGGGCGGTATAAACCGCCCCGGATTTTATTACGACGCCAGTGAAAGTTGGTGTTTCTCAACATACGCCGCCAGCCACTGGGTGATGCGGGATTGCTGCTCGGCGGTCAGCCACATGCCTTCTTTGGTGCGACGCCAGATAGCGTCTTCAGTACGGCGCACCCATTCGTGATCCACCAGGTACTTGAGTTCCGCTTCGTAAAACTCATGACCGAAATCTTCGCCTAAATCAAGCAGCGACGTGGCTTCGCCGAGAATCCACTCCGTGTTGCTGCCGTAAGTGCGCGAATAGTGGCGCGCCAGCGATTCCGTCAGGAATGGGTAACGACGACGCAGCTTCGCCGCGTAATCTTCGCGGCTGCCGTCGATGTCGCCGCCGGGCAGTACGCACGTTTTGGTCCATGCCGGGCCGATGCCTGGATAATAAGACGCCAGTTTTTCCATCGCATGTTCGGCCAGCTTACGGTAGGTCGTGAGCTTACCGCCAAACACGGAAAGCAGCGGCGCTTTGCCGTTTTCATCATGAATATCAAGGGTATAATCGCGAGTGATCGCCTGCGGTGAGTCGGACTCATCATCGCACAGCGGACGGACGCCGGAGTACGTCCAGACGATGTCATCGCGCCCCAGTTGTTTCTGGAAGTGCGCGTTATAGACCTTCAACAGGTAATTAATTTCGCTCTCTTCAATTTTTACCGCTTTCGGATCGCCTTTATATTCGACATCGGTTGTGCCAATGATCGAAAACTCTTCCATCCACGGAATGACAAAGACGATACGCTTATCTTCGTTTTGCAGAATATACGCCTGCTTCTGATTATGGACGCGCGGCACGACGATATGGCTGCCTTTGATCAGGCGGATGCCATACGGCGACGGCAGGTGCATCCCTTCGTCGAAGAACTGTTTGACCCACGGTCCGGTGGCGTTAACCAGTCCGCGCGCCTGCCAGACATATTTTTTACCGGTGTCGATATCTTCCGCTTCGACAATCCACAGGCCATTTTCCCGACGAGCGGCGGTTGCGCGAGTACGGGTAAGGACTTCGCCGCCTTTACGCACCACCATCTGTGCGTTAGCCAGCACCAGACGCGCATCGTCTACCCAGCAGTCGGAATATTCGAATCCGCGCACGATTTCAGGTTTGAGCACCGAATCTGCGCCAAACCGCACACCGGTGGAACCGGGTAAGCTGGTACGTTTGCCGAGGTGATCGTACATAAACAGACCGATGCGGATCATCCAGGCTGGACGTAAATGCGGGCGGTGCGGCAGACGAAAACGCATCGGGAAGGCGATGTGCGGCGCCATTTTCAACAACACCTCACGTTCTGCCAGCGCTTCGCTGACCAGGCGGAACTCGTAGTGCTCAAGGTAGCGTAAGCCGCCGTGGATAAGTTTCGAACTGGCGGAAGAGGTTGCGCAGGCCAAATCCTGCGCTTCCAGCATGAGTACGGACAAACCGCGTCCGGCGGCATCAGCCGCGATGCCTGCACCGTTAATGCCCCCGCCTATCACGATCAGATCTTTGGTTTCCATGCTGCCCTCTTGCACTTTCGTTAAAGTTCAAAAATGTTCGTTATCGAACATAATAGCAAAGAAACGCGCTATTGGTAACATCGAAAAAACATTTTAGAGTGATATGTATAACATTATGGCGTTAAGCTACTCCGTCAACGTACACTGGGCGATAAAATGCCTTAATTGGCTTCACCGGCAATAATGAAAGAGCGATTCATGGAACAATTTGAATGTATCACTGTAGAAGAGGCGTATCAGAAACTGCACCAGGGCGCGGCGGTGCTGGTCGATATTCGCGATCCGCAAAGTTATGCCATGGGCCATGCGCCGCAGGCGTTTCACTTGACTAACGATACGCTGGGCGCGTTTATGCGTGAGCATGGTTTCGATACCGCCGTGATGGTAATGTGCTATCACGGCAACAGTAGTAAAGGCGCCGCGCAGTATCTGCTCCAGCAAGGCTATGATGCGGTTTACAGCATTGACGGCGGGTTTGAGGCCTGGCATCGCCGTTTCCCTGCCGATGTCGCGAATGGCGCGTAATCCCATAAAGATGCAGCCTCCGACGAGAAGGGTATATATACTGTCTTCTTTTGTATGGACTAAGCGACAGCAATAATGTTGATGATTACTTCCTTTGCGAATCCTCGCGTGGCGCAGGCATTTGTTGATTATATGGCCACCCAGGGCGTCATTCTTACTATTCAGCAACATAATCAAAGCGATATCTGGCTGGCAGATGAATCTCAGGCCGAACGTGTGCGGGTCGAGCTGGCGCGGTTTATAGAAAATCCCGGCCATCCGCGTTATCTGGCGGCTAGCTGGCAGTCCGGGCAGACTAACAGCGGGCTACGCTACCGCCGTTTTCCCTTTCTCGCCACGCTGCGTGAACGAGCCGGCCCTGTTACCTGGATCGTGATGCTCGCCTGCGTGCTGGTCTATATCGCGATGAGTCTCATCGGCGATCAGACGGTGATGGTGTGGCTGGCGTGGCCGTTCGATCCGGTTTTAAAATTTGAAGTCTGGCGCTACTTCACCCATATCTTTATGCACTTCTCACTGATGCATATTCTTTTTAACCTGCTGTGGTGGTGGTATCTCGGCGGGGCGGTAGAGAAGCGCCTGGGCAGCGGTAAATTAATCGTCATTACGGTGATAAGCGCGCTGCTAAGCGGCTATGTACAGCAGAAATTTAGCGGCCCGTGGTTTGGTGGGCTGTCCGGCGTCGTCTATGCGCTGATGGGTTACGTGTGGCTGCGCGGAGAGCGCGATCCGCAAAGCGGAATTTACCTCCAGCGCGGCTTAATTATTTTTGCATTATTGTGGATAGTCGCTGGTTGGTTTGACTGGTTTGGCATGTCTATGGCGAACGGCGCGCACATCGCCGGGCTTATCGTCGGTTTAGCGATGGCCTTTGTTGATACGCTGAATGCGCGAAAACGAACGTGAGGCGTATCCGGCCTGTGGTCGAGATATTTTTCCAGGCCGGGTAGGGCGAATGCCGCTATCCGGCGCAAGGTTGGTTACTTTCAGAGATTATTCATGAAACAAACACAACGGCATGACGCGATCATTGAACTGGTGAAAAAACAGGGGTACGTCAGTACGGAAGAGCTGGTGGAGCATTTTTCTGTCAGCCCGCAAACCATTCGTCGGGATCTTAACGATCTGGCGGAACAGAATATGATTTTGCGCCACCATGGCGGCGCGGCGTTGCCCTCCAGCTCGGTGAACACGCCGTGGCACGATCGTAAGGCGACGCAAACGGAAGAAAAAGAGCGCATCGCTCGCAAAGTCGCGGCCCAGATCCCCAATGGTTCAACGCTGTTTATTGATATCGGCACGACGCCGGAAGCCGTAGCGCACGCCCTGTTAGGGCACAGTAATTTGCGGATCGTGACCAACAATTTGAACGTAGCGAACACGCTAATGGCGAAAGAGGATTTTCGTATTATCCTCGCCGGCGGCGAACTCCGTAGCCGCGACGGCGGCATTATTGGCGAAGCGACGCAGGACTTTATCGCCCAGTTCCGTCTCGATTTCGGCATTCTCGGTATTAGCGGTATTGATAGCGACGGCTCATTGCTGGAATTTGACTACCATGAGGTACGCACCAAGCGCGCGATTATCGAAAATTCGCGCCACGTGATGCTGGTGGTGGATCACTCCAAATTTGGCCGTAACGCGATGGTAAACATGGGCAGCATTAGTATGGTCGATGCGGTCTACACCGATACCCTGCCGCCGCCGGGCGTGATGCAGGTGTTGACGGAGAACCATATTCAACTGGAGCTGTGTTAATTCTGTAAAACGTCCCACGTCAGCCCAAAACGCGCCAGGTACTTACGCAGCCGGTCAGCGTCATTCACCGTGGCTTTCCCCTGACGGGAAACGTTGAATAGCTGCCGCCCGGCGTCGGAAAGGGTTTTCGCCTGGCGGCAGACGGCAACGACGTTTTCCAGTTGCATACGGTCAAACAGATCCAGCGCCGTTGCGTCAATGCCCGGCAGTCCGTCGAGCGCGGAGGGGCGATGGTCATTCCAGCTATAGCGCAAACGCGCGATTTCATCGTCTACCGTTTCGACCGTGATTCGCCCGTTGTCCGCCAGCGTCGCCATGCGGGTGACGCTGGCGGAGAGTTCGCGGAAGTTACCGCGCCAGGCGGCCTGCGGCGAGGTGGCGAAGCTCAGCCAGGCGCGGCGCGCTTCGGTATTAAAACGCACGCTGTCGCCGGTTAGCGCCGCGTGGCGTTCTAGTTCGTAGTCAAGGTTTGGTTCAATATCTTCCTGGCGCTGACGCAGGCCCGGTAGTTCGAAGGTCCAGAGATTAATGCGCGCGTACAGGTCTTCGCGGAATGTCCCCTCCGCCACTCGCTGGCGCAGGTCGCGCACCGTGCCGGCAATCAACTGGAAATCGCTGCTGACCTGCTGGTCGCTGCCGAAAGGGTAAAAGCGTTTCTCTTCAATGGCTTTCAGCAACATGGCCTGTTCATCCGCGCTCAGCTCTCCCACTTCGTCAAGAAACAACATGCCGCCGTCGGCGCTGCGCAGCAGTCCCGCACGCTCCTCTCTCGCGCCGGTAAACGCCCCCTTAACGTGGCCGAACAGCGCCGACATCGCCGTGTCGCCGCGCAGGGTGGCGCAGTTCACTTCGACAAATGGGCCGCTGAACTGGTGGCGGGCCAGTTTTAGTTCATAGATGCGGCGGGCGAGAAACGACTTGCCCGCGCCGGTCGGGCCGTTGAGCAGGATTGGCGAACGGGAGCGTATCGCGACGCGCTCAATTTGCTCAATCATCCGGTTGAAACACGGGTTGCGGGTTGCAATGCCGGACTTCAGGAAGTTGAGCGTCTCCTCCCGCTCCTGGGCGAAGCGGGTGGCGATGTCATTGTAGCGGCTGAGGTCGAGGTCAATAATCGTCACGTCGCCCGTGCTATGCGGTTTATCTTTTTTGCGCGGCGGCGAGGTCTGCGCTAATCGCGCCGGTAGATAGCGCGCCTCCGCCAGCAGGAACCAGCAGATCTGCGCGACGTGAGTGCCGGTGGTGATATGAATCAGATAGTCTTCATCTTCGGGATGAAAGGTATGGCTGCGGGCGAAATCGTGCAGGCAGGCATAAACCTCTTCGAAGTCCCACGGGTTGCGGATCGCGATTTCTACGCCGACGACTTCCGTTTCCGGCGAGACGCTGGCGATATCCTTCTTTAATCCTTCAAACAGCGAGCGAGAGCGGGCATCGTACAGCAGTTCCAGGCGGTGAACGACCAGCGTCTCCTGCTGACACAGACACAAAGTGGGGCGCCATTTTTCCCAACGTTGACTGCCGCGTCCTGCATAGTCGAGTACCGTACCGACAAAACCAAAGGCCACCGTTTTTCGCATCTTAGATTTCCTTCTAAAAGACGAGATAATTTTATCGCTTTTTAATGGCTGCCGTGCAGGCATTTTTCTTTCACCTGAACGCTAAAGAAATAAATTAGTTAAAAATCAATAAACTAAAAAATAATTTATTTTCTGGCACGCTGGTTGCAATAACTCTGGCATGGAGAATAACGGAAATGGGAAAAACAAATGGCTAATCCACTTTTGTTCCGTTCGCTGTTAAGGGACGCGCCGCTGGCCAACGCCAGCAATCAGCAAGGCGCAGCGGCCTTTGCCTTCACCCCGCGCCATAAACTGGCGCAAATGGTGATGACCGGCTGCATGAACGAGACTTTTTATGCCAGCGGCCAGGCGCAGCTAAATGATGTTCTGGCGACGGCGAAAGATCTCGACGATCTGTTTTTAGCGCAACTGGCGATTTATGGCCGCGAACGCGGGATGATGAAGGATATGCTCGCGCTGTTGACCGCCATTCTGGCGGCGCGTGGTTCGGCGCTGCTGCCGGTAGTATTTGCGCGGGTGATCAACAATGGCCGGATGCTGCGTAACTTTGTGCAAATTTTGCGCAGCGGCGTGACCGGGCGGCGTTCGCTGGGAACGCGGCCAAAGAAGCTGGTGCAGCGTTGGTTGCAGAACGCCAGCGAAGAGCGTTTATTGCAGGCATCGGTGGGCAATGCGCCGTCGCTGGCGGATATCGTCAAAATGGTGCACCCACGGCCGCAGGCGGCGTGGCAGGAAGCCTTCTTCGCCTGGCTGATTGGTAAGCCGTGCGATAAGACGCAACTGCCGGAAAAAACGCGCGCGCTGCTGGCGTTTCGTGAAGGCGACATGGGCGCGGCCTTACCCGATGTGCCGTTTTTACTGCTGACCAACGCGCCGCTGAGTCGCGAACAGTGGGCACAGCTGGCGCAGCGGATGAGTTGGCAAACGTTGCGGATGAATTTGAATACCCTGGCGCGTCATGACGTGTTTGAGAATGCAACGCTTGCCGCCAGCGTGGCGCAGCGGCTGGCGGACAGGGCGCAGGTGCGCCAGTCCTGGGTCTATCCTTATCAGCTGTTGTCGGCGTGGAGCAATCTGCAAAGCAGCGTGCCGCAGGTTATTCGCGAGGCTTTAGCGCAGGCGATGGAGTACGCGCTGGAGAACATTCCGCCGTTTCGCGGGAATGTGGTGGTCTGCCCGGACGTGTCGGGGTCGATGAAGTCGTCGATAACCGGCTATCGCAAGGGGGCGACCAGTAAGATCCGCTGCGTGGACGTTGCCGGGCTGATTGCCGCCGCCGTGCTGCGTAATCATCCGCAGGCCCGCGTGCTGCCGTTTGAATGCGATGTGGTCGACGTGCGGCTTGATGCGCGCCAGTCGGTTATGCACAACGCGCAAAAGCTGGCGGCGGTTGGCGGCGGCGGCACCAACTGCTCCGCGCCGCTGCGTAGGTTGTTGAACGAGCGGGCGCGGGTGGATCTGGTGATTATGGTGTCGGATAACGAATCGTGGGTTGATAAGTCGCGCCATGGCTCAACGGCCACCATGGAATGCTGGATCGAACTGAAAAAGCGCAACCCGCAGGCGCGCCTGGTGTGTATCGATCTGCTGCCTTACGGCACCACGCAGGCGGCGGAACGAAGCGATATTTTGAACGTCGGCGGCTTCAGCGACGAGGTGTTTACGGTGATAGATAACTTTGTTAACGGTCACTATGGCAGCGCGCACTGGCTGGAAGAGATTGAAGCCGTGACGCTGTAAAGAGTATTCAGCGCGGCGCGAATGCTGGCCGGGATTACATCTTTCCCGATGCGTATCATCCCGACTATGAATTTGTCGCGCAACGCTGAAGGCACGAATGCTGGTGGATCTACACCTTGTATGGCCAGACGCAGGTTCGAACCCTGCCGGGGCTTAGCCCTGTAGCTCAACGGTAGAGCGGGTGATTCACCTTAACTTGTCGTGCCACCCTATTTTGGCGAATGCCTGTGGATCTACATTTGTTGCGGGTTCGAGACCCGTCAGAGCCCGGCTCTGTAGCTCAATGGTAGAGCGGTGTATTCACATAAACTTGTCGCCACCCTAATGATTAAAACGAGAAAAAAATGATGAATTACGAATTGATGACCACCCAGAACGCACCGGTAAAAATGTGGACCAAAGGCGTACCGGTAGAAGACGATGCCCGTCAGCAGCTGATCAATACGGCGAAAATGCCGTTTATTTTCAAACATATTGCCGTTATGCCGGATGTGCATTTGGGGAAAGGATCGACCATCGGTAGCGTGATCCCGACGAAAGGGGCGATTATTCCGGCGGCGGTGGGCGTGGATATCGGTTGTGGAATGAACGCGCTGCGTACCAGCTTAACGGCGGCCGATCTGCCGGAAAATCTGGCGGAACTGCGTAACGCCATAGAGGCCGCTGTGCCTCACGGGCGTACCACCGGACGCGGGCGTCGCGATGTGGGCGCATGGGGAAACCCGCCCGCCAACGTTGATGAAAAATGGGCGCAACTGGAAGCGGGATATCAGTGGTTAACGCAAAAATATCCGCGCTTTTTGAATACCAATAGCTATAAGCACCTGGGAACGTTGGGAACCGGTAACCACTTTATTGAGATCTGTCTGGATGAAACCGATCGGGTATGGATCATGCTGCACTCCGGTTCGCGCGGGATCGGTAACGCCATCGGCACCTATTTTATCGGCCTGGCGCAGCAAGAAATGCAGGAGCAGTTAGAAACGCTGCCGTCCCGCGATCTGGCGTATTTTAATGAAGGAAGCGAATATTTTGACGATTATCTGAAAGCGGTACACTGGGCGCAGCAATTCGCCAGCCTGAACCGCGAGGCGATGATGGAAAACGCGCTGGCGGCGCTCCAGCGCTGCGTGGAAAAACCGATCGCCCTCGATATGGACGAGATCAACTGCCACCATAACTATGTGCAAAAAGAGCAGCACTTTGGCGAAGAGATCTATGTGACGCGTAAAGGGGCGGTTTCGGCGCGGCGCGGTGAGTTCGGTATCATTCCCGGTTCGATGGGGGCGAAAAGCTTTATCGTGCGCGGGCTGGGTAACGAAGAGTCGTTCTGTTCGTGCAGCCACGGCGCCGGGCGTGTGATGAGCCGAACGAAAGCGAAGAAACTGTTTAGCGTTGACGATCAGATTCGCGCCACCGCGCATGTCGAATGCCGTAAAGATGCGGATGTGATCGACGAGATCCCAATGGCGTATAAAGATATTGATGCGGTGATGGCGGCGCAGTCTGACCTGGTGGAAATCATGTACACCCTGCGGCAGGTGGTGTGCGTTAAAGGATAGAAAATGGCAAGGATCATCGCGCTGGATGGCGCACAGGGAGAGGGCGGCGGGCAGATTTTGCGCTCGGCGCTGAGTTTATCAATGATAACCGGCCAGCCGTTTGAAATGAGCGGCATCCGCGCCGGGCGCGCCAAACCGGGGCTGCTACGCCAGCATTTAACGGCGGTGCGGGCGGCAACGGAAATCTGCGGCGCGCAGGTGAACGGCGACGAGCTGGGCTCGCAACAGTTGCGTTTTACGCCGGGGCCGATTCGCGGCGGCGAGTACCGTTTCGCGATTGGCAGCGCGGGCAGTTGTATGCTGGTGTTGCAAACCGTCCTGCCCGCGCTGTGGTTTGCCGATGGTTCATCCCGCGTGGAGGTTCACGGCGGGACGCATAATCAGGCCGCGCCCAGCGCCGATTTTATTTGCCGCGTCTGGGAGCCGCTGTTGGCGAGGATGGGCATCAGCCAGCACACCACACTGATAAAACACGGCTTTTATCCGGCAGGCGGCGGCGCGGCGGCAACGGTCGTCGAACCGGCGGCGTTTTTACGCGGTCTAACGCTGATATCGCGCGGCGAGACGCTGCGTATCACCGCCGAAGCTTTGCTGGCCTCGGTGCCTCACCACGTTGGCGAACGTGAAGTCGCAACGCTGGAAGCCCACTTCCCGCAGGCGGAGAAAAACGTCGTTGCGCTGGAAGGCGGCTGCGGGCCGGGCAACGCGCTGTCGCTGATGATCCAAAGCGAACAGTTAACCGAACTGTTCGCCGCGTTCGGCGTAAAAGGCACCAGCGCGGAAGCGGTAGCTAACCAGGTTGCGCATGAAGCGCGGCGCTATCTCGCAAGCCCGGCAGCGGTGGGAGAGCATCTGGCCGACCAGCTGATTTTACCGCTGGCGCTGGCGGGCGAAGGCGCGTTTACCGTGGCGCGGGCTTCCGCTCACTTGCTTACCAATATTGCGGTGGTGGAACGGTTTTTGCCGGTAACGTTCAACCTGGAGGAGGCGAGGGAGATGGTGCAGGTTATGGTAAGTAAAAAGGATAGCGGATCATGACATACCACGCTGATTTCCTTGATGCTGAACAACGCGTTGCTGACGCCATCCCGGAGAGGGATGTTAATCCCTTTTCCGGCCCTTCAACGATGCGGCGAAGAGTGCTGGTGAGTCAGGACGGCGAGCCGGTTATCGTGCTGTGTCTTTTTGTCGCGCTGGAAGAGGGGCGCTGGATCGTTGAGCAGTGCTTCAGCGGCATCATGAATAATGATAAGACTATTGCGATATTATACGGTCAGCACGTTCACTTATTTGATACGGATTCACATCAGGTTAAGAGCCTGTTTCTTGATGATTATGTTGGCCATATTTATTCAATACCCGATGTTTGGGATCATAAGGCCTCGCTGAGCGAGAATTTCCTGGTCACAACCTTTCAGTATACGTTTCTTATCAACGTGAGTTCCGGCATTATCTGGCGATCGGAACCGTGTGGTATTGATGGCGTCATTATTCACGATATCCGGGAGGGCATTATTTATGGCAGTGGTGAGTGGGACCCGCCGGATGGATGGGCGCCATTTAACCTGCGGCTGAGCGACGGCCATCGGGCCTGAAGCCAACTCAGCGTCTGGATTTACGTTTATGCCGGATGGCGGCTACGCCTCTACGCCTTACCCGGCCTACAAAACCAGCAATATCAATATGATTTAAAATGACTCTACAGGCCTGATAAGCGAAGCGTTATCAGGCACACGTTAAACCCCGTACCCCATCATCTTCAGCAACTGCTGCGCGTGCTGTACCGCGTCCTGACGGTGCGCGACGCCGAGTTTCTGGTAGAGGTTGCGGATATGCGTCTTAATGGTGGTTGCGGCCACCGCCAGTTCGCCGGCAATCTGTTCGTTGCTGTAACCGGAATAGATAAGCCCTAACACCTGCCATTCACGCTGGGTGAGCGGGCTGGTGCGAATAAGCTCCGGGACATCCGGATGGTTAAGCAGGCGCTCGACGAAGCCTTCGTCAAAATGGGCGAATTTATGCCGGTGATGTTGGTTAATCTCTCGCAGGATGCGCTGCGCGCGATGCTGCTCCATCTCCGGCAGCGTATTGAGTTGAATCAGCTGACGCAATTGTTGCGCCATGGCTTCGCCTTCAATCACAAAATGGCTGATAAATCCGGTGCGGTTGGCAAGCTGTAAGGCATCAAGCAATACGCGCTGGGCGTCGTTTTTCCGCCCGGATTGCCAGTAAAGCTGATTGAGTAACAGCAGATTGCGGTTTAAATCGCTCATTAAGCGCAGGCTACGGGCATTCTCATTTAACTCTTCCAGCACGATTTCCGCAGGCTCGAATTCGCCCAGCAGGATCTGCGCGCGGGCGATATTCCGCCATTGTCCTTGCAGAAAATGGTTATTGGCAAACGCCGGTTTGGGCGTATGGCGTAACCAGTTGGCGGCGGATTTTTTGTCGCCGGTTAACTGCCAGTAAATGACACGCACCTTATCGGCGTTAGAGATCCAGTCGCAGTGATAACGACCATTGCCTAATAAATTTTCCAGTCGGTTAAGCTGACTACGGGCATTATCCAGATCGCCGCGCGCCAGCGAGCACTGCACCAGTAGCGTCAGGCACTGCAACTGTTGTTGCGGCTGGAAGGTGGACAGCACAGCGATACCGCTGCGCGCCGAGG
Source organism: Salmonella sp. NW1250 (assembly GCF_051812965.1). NCBI lineage: Bacteria > Pseudomonadati > Pseudomonadota > Gammaproteobacteria > Enterobacterales > Enterobacteriaceae > Salmonella > Salmonella sp. NW1250. Next base: position 344,544 of record NZ_JAMNDD010000004.1, read on the forward strand.
CCTCCGCTTCGTCAAGGCGCGCCCACGCCCACAGCAATTGCGCGCGGATACGTACCAGAAACTCATGCATCGGCAGTTGTTCCAGATGTTGCTCTTTGATCAACTGGAAGGCTCTCTCCTGCGTTTCCCATGCGGCCTGCAGGAATCCCTGGGCGAACTGAATTTCGCTTTGTTGAATTAAGCTCCACAGCGCGTAATGCCAGACGTCATGATGGCGCGCCATTTGTTCGGTTTGCTGCATCAGCGATAAAGACTGGCTGAGATCGCCTTTACAGTGCAGCACTTCGCCGTGAACGGAGGTCGCGACAATACGGCTATAAAACCAGGCGAGAGGAAGCTCATCCAGCGCCAGTTTCGCCAGCCGCTCTGCCTCTTCCGGATTGCCGTCGTTGATGGCGACCTGGGCGCGCAGCGCGTTAAATTCAGCATGCAGTGTGCCGTCCATGACCCCTTTGATCTCTTGCTCGGCGCGCGCCAGCAGCGTATTCACTTCGCTGTAGCGGTGTTGGCTTTGCATCAGCCAGGCCTGTAACAACACCAGCCGCGGATTTTCCAGCAGGCTTTCCCACGGCAGCGCTTTTAATGACTCTTCCAGCAGCGCCAGTTCACTGTGATTAAACAGCCCCCACGCATGGTTAAGCAGGATATCGCGCAGCATTTGCGCGTCACCCGCCGCCAGCGCATGATGTATAGCTTCGCTGGGAAAACCCTGTTCCATCCAGCTTTCCGCGGCCGCACGGTGGATCTCCGGCAGTTCCGCCGCCAGTTCCCACTGGCAACGCTGGCGCAGAAAGCTACCAAACAACGGGTGATAGCTAAACCATTCGCCCGTGTCGTCCATGCGTTGCAGGAATAACCCCTGGCGCTCAATCTCCTCCAGCCGCATCTGGCCGTTTTCTTCGCCGGTCACGCGCACGATCAACGCGTCATTCATTGAGCGTAAGATCGCGCTTTTAAGTAAGAAATGTCGGGTGCTGACATCCACGTTATCCAGTACTTCGTCCACCAGATAATCAGAAAGGTGGCTGGCATTAATCCCGGCAAGACGGCGGGCGGAGTGATGCGCAGAGGTATGGTTCTGGCGCGCGGAGAGGGCGATCAACTGTAGCGCAGTGGCCCAACCGGCCACATCATCGCACATGCGGCTGCTCTCAGCGGCTTCAATGGGCGACGAAAGACGACGGTCAAAAAATTGCTTTGCTTCCTGATGGTTAAAAGCCAACTGCTGGCTGCCGATTTCCAACAGCTGATCGCGCACGCGCAGGTTAGCGATGCCCAGTTGCGGCAAATTACGCGATAACACCACCAGGGTGAAATTTTCCGGCTGATGCCGTAAGAAAAAGCGCATCGCGTCGTGAATCACCGGATTGGTAATCAAATGGTAGTCGTCAATCACCAGATAAAGCGGGCGATGCCACTGCGCCAGTTCAATAAAGAGCTGTGCGAAGAGGGACGTCAGGCTGGCGTACTGACGTTTTTGCGCCATCGCTTCGCTGGTAGAGCAGTGTCCGCCGGTGGCCTGTTGGATAGCGGCAATTAAGTAACTGGCGAATCGCTCTTGCTGGTTATCGCCTTCGTCGAGAGAGTACCAGCCTAATTCATTTTTGCCCGCCGCCCACTGTGAGACAAGCGTGGTTTTCCCATAGCCAGCAGGACTGGTTACCAGGGCGAGCCTGAAATTGTTCGCGCCGGAAAGTTTAGCCAACAGCCGCTCACGAACCACGGTATGGTCGAGACGAACCGGACGACTTAATTTAGACGGAATCAACATAGCAATCACTTCACTGTGGGAAATGGGGGGAACTGCGATTTTTTTTGCGCTTCGTAATTAATAGATATAAGGTCGGCCAGAAAGCATTTTAATGCAAGCTAAGCAGACTTTTTATGTGTCTGAATTTGCACTCTGTCACAATTCTAAATAACGGTATTAAAAAAGTATTCAGCGCGGTTGAAACGAGCGTCAGAGCTGGGCTGAGGTCATATTTTCGTTATTGTAAATAATGTCCTGGACATGATGCGGATTTAACACAATGGCGATACCAGGCGTTTAATTAATTATGTTTAGTTAGTGAATCTCCCGCCGCTGAATATTTCAGGTAAGAAACTATTTCGGCGTTCATATAATCTTTCGAAAATACCCCTTCGCAATTTACTGTTATTTCTGTTTATTCATTTGATTATGCGTAACACTGAGTGTCGTTGACAGGAATCGGCGCGTTTATACAGGGGTAAGTGGCGGCGATCACACTTTTATGCTCATCCCCGCTCCTCCTCCCTCCCTAATCATTGCCGGGAGGAGGAAGGTCAACATCGAGCCTGGCAAACTAGCGATAACGTTGTTTTATTACCCGAGGACGGATTTCCTATGTCACAGCCAACCTTCAATAAAGATCAATTCCAGGCCGCCCTGACGCGTCAGTGGCAGCGTTTCGGTTTACTGTCGGCGTCCGACATGACGCCTCGTCAGTGGTGGCAGGCCGTTAGCGGCGCGCTGGCGGAATTACTGAGCGCGCAACCGGTAGCGCAGCCGACGAAAGGCCAGCGTCATGTGAACTACATTTCGATGGAATTTTTGATTGGCCGCCTGACGGGAAATAACCTGTTAAATCTGGGATGGTACCAGGACGTTAGCGATGTGCTGAAAGCGCACGATATTAATCTGACCGATCTGCTGGAAGAGGAAGTCGATCCGGCGCTCGGCAACGGTGGTCTGGGACGTCTGGCCGCCTGCTTCCTCGATTCGATGGCCACCGTCGGGCAGTCCGCTACGGGCTATGGTCTGAACTACCAGTATGGGCTGTTCCGTCAGTCATTTGTTGAAGGCAAGCAGATGGAGGCGCCGGATGACTGGCATCGCGGCAGCTATCCGTGGTTCCGCCACAACGAGGCGCTGGACGTCCAGGTTGGGATCGGCGGTAAAGTCACCAAAGAAGGGCGCTGGGAGCCAGGTTTTGTGATTACAGGCCAGGCCTGGGATCTGCCGGTGTTAGGCTATCGTAACGGCGTCGCGCAACCGCTGCGTTTGTGGCAGGCGACCCACGCGCATCCGTTTGATCTGACCAAATTCAACGACGGCGCTTTCCTGCGGGCGGAACAGCAGGGTATCGATGCGGAAAAACTGACGAAGGTGCTTTATCCCAACGATAACCACACGGCGGGCAAAAAACTGCGCCTGATGCAGCAATACTTCCAGTGCGCCTGCTCGGTAGCGGATATTCTGCGCCGCCATCATCTGGCCGGACGCAAACTGCATGAGCTGGCGGATTACGAGGTCATTCAGTTGAACGATACTCACCCGACTATTGCCATTCCGGAACTGCTGCGCGTGCTGATTGACGAGCACCAACTGAGCTGGGATGACGCCTGGGCTATCACCAGCAAAACCTTCGCCTACACCAACCACACCCTGATGCCAGAAGCGCTGGAGTGCTGGGATGAGAAGCTGGTGAAAGCGCTGTTGCCGCGTCATATGCAGATTATCAAGCAGATTAACGATCGCTTTAAGACGCTGGTCGATAACACCTGGCCTGGCGATAAGCAGGTATGGGCAAAACTGGCGGTGGTGCATGACCGTCAGGTGCGCATGGCCAATATGTGCGTGGTCAGCGGCTTTGCGGTCAACGGTGTGGCGGCGCTGCACTCCGATCTGGTGGTGAAAGATCTGTTCCCGGAATATCACCAGCTTTGGCCGAACAAATTCCACAATGTCACCAACGGCATTACGCCGCGTCGCTGGATCAAACAGTGCAATCCGCAGCTTGCGGCGTTGCTGGATAAAACGCTGAAAAAAGAGTGGGCTAACGATCTCGACCGGTTGATCAACCTCGAAAAATACGCTGACGACGCGAAGTTCCGTCAGCAGTATCGCGACATCAAACGGGCGAACAAAGAGCGCCTGGTGAAATTCATCCAGGCCCGTACCGGGATTGAGATTTCAAGCAACGCGATTTTTGATATTCAAATCAAACGCCTGCACGAGTACAAACGTCAGCACCTGAACCTGTTGCATATTTTGGCGCTGTACAAAGAGATTCGCGAAAACCCGCAGGCCGACCGCGTACCGCGCGTATTCCTGTTTGGCGCGAAGGCGGCGCCGGGCTATTACCTGGCGAAGAACATCATTTTTGCTATCAATAAGGTTGCGGAAGCCATTAATAACGACACGGCGGTGGGTGATAAGCTGAAGGTGGTTTTCCTGCCGGATTACTGCGTCTCGGCGGCGGAAATGCTCATTCCGGCGGCGGATATTTCCGAGCAAATTTCTACTGCCGGGAAAGAGGCGTCCGGCACCGGCAACATGAAACTGGCGCTGAACGGGGCGTTGACTGTGGGAACGCTGGACGGCGCTAACGTTGAAATCGCTGAGAAAGTGGGTGAAGAGAATATCTTTATCTTTGGCCATACTGTGGAAGAGGTCAAGGCGCTCAAAGCCAAAGGCTACGATCCGGTGAAATGGCGTAAAAAAGACAAAGTGCTGGATGCGGTGCTAAAAGAGCTGGAAAGCGGTCAATACAGCGATGGCGATAAACATGCCTTTGACCAGATGCTGCATAGCCTCGGCAAACAGGGGGGCGATCCGTACCTGGTCATGGCGGACTTCGCCGCTTATGTCGAGGCGCAAAAGCAGGTGGATGCGCTGTATCGCGACCAAGAAGCGTGGACGCGCGCCGCGATCCTCAATACCGCGCGCTGCGGTATGTTCAGTTCCGATCGCTCTATTCGCGATTATCAGGCCCGTATCTGGCAGGCAAAACGCTAAGGGAGCGCGATGGAAAATAAACGTCTCGATAGTGCCGCGCTGGCGGCGGGGATCAGCCCCAGTTACATCAATGCTCATGGCAAACCGCAGTCTATTGGCGCTGAAACCAAGAGACGTTTGCTGGCGGCGATGCACGGCACGACAACAGGACCACAGGCGATCGTGCCGAATGTGAAGGTTTATACCGCGGGTAAAAAAATGGCGTTGCCGGTAGAGGGGCGCGGTGAGTTTGCCTGGCTGCTGACTACGGAAGAGGGCGTGCATTACAAAGGGCGCGTGACGGGCGGTAAAAAACTTAACCTTCCGGCTACATTGCCGGAGGGCTACCACACCCTGACGTTGACCCAGGATGAACAGCGTACGCACTGCCGGATTATCGTCGCCCCGCCGCGATGCTATGAGCCGCAGGCGCTGCTGGAGGGGAAAAAACTGTGGGGGGCCTGCGTCCAGCTTTATACTCTGCGTTCAGAAAAAAACTGGGGTATTGGCGATTTCGGCGATTTGAAGTCGATGCTGGTCGACGTGGCGACACGCGGCGGCGCGTTTATCGGCCTGAACCCGATCCACGCGCTTTATCCGGCGAATCCGGAGAGCGCCAGTCCCTACAGCCCCTCGTCTCGTCGCTGGCTGAACGTGATATATATCGACGTCAACGCCGTCGAAGATTTCCGCCTGAGCGAAGAGGCGCAGGCATGGTGGCAAATGCTCGCCACACAGCAAAAGCTGCGACAGGCGCGCGATGCGCAATGGGTGGATTACGCTACCGTTACCGCGCTGAAAATCACGGCGCTGCGGATGGCGTGGACGCGGTTTGCCGCTCGCGACGATGCGCAAATGGCGGAGTTTCGTCACTTTATCGCCCGCGAAGGCGAGAGCCTTTACTGGCAGGCGGCATTCGACGCGCTGCATGCGTATCAGGTAAAAGAGGATGAGCAGCGCTGGGGCTGGCCAGCCTGGCCGGAGGCGTACCAGTCGGTAGAGTCTTCCGCTGTAAAACAATTCTGTGAAGCGCACCGCGAAGAGGTGGAGTTTTACCTCTGGCTTCAGTGGCTGGCCTGGCGCCAATTCGCCGCCTGCTGGGATACCTGCCAGAGTTTTAAACTACCGATTGGTCTGTACCGCGATCTGGCGGTTGGCGTAGCGGAAGGCGGCGCGGAAACCTGGTGCGACCGGGAGCTGTACTGCCTGAAAGCATCTGTCGGCGCGCCGCCGGATATCCTCGGCCCGCTCGGTCAGAACTGGGGGCTGCCGCCAATGGACCCGCATATCATTGTCGCCCGGGCCTATGAGCCCTTTATCGACCTGCTGCGCGCCAATATGCAAAACTGTGGCGCGTTGCGCATTGACCATGTCATGTCGTTGCTGCGTCTGTGGTGGATACCGTATGGCGAAACCGCGGATCGCGGGGCATATGTTCAGTATCCGGTTGACGATCTGTTGGCTATTCTGGCGCTGGAGAGCCAACGTCACCGCTGTATGGTGATAGGCGAAGATCTGGGGACGGTGCCAGTTGAGATTGTCGGCAAGCTGCGCGATAGCGGGGTCTATTCTTATAAAGTGCTGTGGTTTGAAAATGACCTTGAGAAAAACTTCCGCGCGCCAGGCGCGTATCCGCAACAATCGATGGCTGTCGCCTCGACGCACGATCTCCCCACGCTGCGCGGCTATTGGGAATGCGGTGACCTGACGTTGGGTAAAGCTCTGGGGCTTTATCCGGATGAAGTGATTCTGCGCGGGCTGTATGAGGATCGCGAGCGGGCGAAACAGGGGCTATTGGACGCGCTGCATAAATATGGCTGTCTGCCAAAACGCGCCGGGCATAAGGCATCGTTAATGTCGATGACGCCAACGCTAAATCGCGGGCTTCAGCGCTACATCGCCGACAGTAACAGCGGTCTGTTGGGGCTTCAGCCGGAGGACTGGCTGGATATGGCCGATCCGGTTAACGTACCGGGCACCAGCGATCAGTATAAAAACTGGCGGCGGAAATTGTCTGCATCTCTTGAGGCCATGTTTGCCGATGAGGGCGTAAACAAGTTGATTAAGGATTTGGATAAGCGCCGAAAAGCGGCCGCGAAGAAGAAGTAATAAAGCCGGGGATTTCCCCGGCTTTATGATGGTGAGAGCACGTAGGTCTGATAAGCGCAGCGCCATCAGGCAATCCTGGCGCACATTGCTGCCTTATCCGGCCTACAAGCCGCCTCGCTTAAACCACCATACCCAGCAGCAGACAGCCGATCAGGCCGCAGACGGAGATGATCGTTTCCAGCATCGACCAGGATTTAATGGTCTCGCCGATAGTCAAATTGAAATACTCTTTGAATAGCCAGAAGCCCGGGTCGTTGACGTGAGAGAAAATCACGCTCCCGGAACCGACTGCGATAACCATCAGTTCAGGGCTAACGCCGGTAGTGGCGATCAGCGGCGCCGCAATGCCGCCTGCGGTAATCGCCGCGACAGTCGCAGAGCCCAGCGCGATACGCAGCACCGCCGCGATAGACCACGCCATCAACAGCGGAGAGACATTGGTTTCATGCATCATTGAAGCGATGTATTTATCCACGCCGCTATCGACCAGCACCTGCTTGAACGCGCCGCCGCCGCCGATGATCAGCAGCATCATGGCGATAATTTTGATGGAAGAAACCAGCGTATCGTTAATCTGATCCATTGAACGCCCGCGGTTCAGGCCAAAGGTGAACATCGCAATCAGTACGGCAATTAACGTAGCCATTACCGGGTCGCCCAGGAACTCGGCAACGGGCAGGAAAGCGTGGCCTTTTGGCAGAATCATCTCGGCAATCGCACGCATCGCCATCAGAATAACCGGAACCAGCGACGTCCAGACGCTGACGCCAAAGCCCGGCATCTCTTCTTCCGTAAAAGTTTTCGCGCTGTACAGGCCTTCCGGGATCGGCTTATCGATACCTTTCAGGAAACGGGCGTAAACCGGGCCGGCAAGGATCACGGTCGGGATTGCCAGAATCGTACCAAACAGCAGCGTCTTACCCATATCGGCATGGAAAATCGTGGCGATTGCGGTTGGGCCCGGGTGCGGCGGCAGGAAGCCGTGTGTGACGGAGAGCGCCGCGGCCATCGGCACGCCGACGTACAGTAACGGGATATTCGCCGCTGCGGCAATGGTGAATACCAGCGGCAGCATCAGAACGAAGCCCACTTCATAGAACAGAGCGAAGCCGACGGTAAAGCCGGTTAACACGACGGCCCACTGAATATGCTTTTTACCAAATTTCGCGATCAGGGTAGTGGCGATACGTTGAGCGCCGCCGCAGTCGGCAAGCATTTTGCCCAGCATGGCGCCGAACCCCATAATCAGGGCCAGACTGCCAAGCGTACCACCGACACCGGCTTTGATGGAGCCGATGACTTTATCCAGAGGCATTCCCTGCATCAACCCGACAGCGAGCGCTACCAGGACAAGGGCGATAAATCCGTTCATTTTGAAGCGGATCATCAGAAGAAGTAACAAGATAACACCGATAGCAACGATGACTAATGGCATGATTTACCTGGCCTTTACTTTGTTATGGGTAACGTCATTGTTTCGACGACAAATTCCTGTTGTTCCCGACGGGAACAGAGTCGCAATAGCACCAATACTGATTACCGTTGAAACGAATGAGCGTAGTCAGATGTTATATGGATGTTAGGTGCCCATAAGAATGATACGGGTAACATATAGGTGTTGAAAATGACCCTGGCAGGCAAAATTTAAATTATGAGACACAGGTCATGTTATCGGCGGAAGAAGAAGGGCCATCGTTCTGAGATGTGGCTGATAGCGCCGGATGGCGGCGTAGACGCCTTATTCGGCCTACGGTGGGGCAGACAAGGCCCGACAGGCGCAAGCGCCATCGGGCATGGATGCGGGGAAAATCTTAGTAGTAGGAGTGCTCGCCGCGCTGGTGTTCGGTCAGATCGCGAACCCCTTTCAGTTCCGGGAATTCATTCAGCAACTGTTTCTCGATCCCTTCTTTCAGCGTGACGTCAACCATCGAGCAACCGTTACAACCGCCGCCAAACTGCAGAATTGCATAGCCTTCATCGGTAATTTCCATCAGCGAGACGCGACCGCCGTGGCCCGCCAACTGCGGGTTAATCTGCGATTGCAGAGCATATTCCACGCGCTCCATCAGCGGCGCGTCATCGGCCACTTTGCGCATCTTCGCGTTTGGCGCTTTCAATGTGAGTTGAGAACCTAGCTGGTCGGTCACGAAATCAATTTCCGCGTCTTCCAGATAGGGCGCGCTCAGCTCGTCGACATAAGCGGTCAACAGGTCAAATTTCAGTGCAGTATCGGTGGCTTCTACGGCGTCGGGCGGACAATAAGAAACGCCGCACTCTGCGTTAGGAGTGCCGGGATTAATGACAAATACGCGGATTTGCGTCCCTTCTTCCTGATTTGCCAGCAGTTTGGCAAAGTGCGCTTGTGCAGCATCGGAAATACGGATCATAGTAATGGCCTAATAGTTGACTATTTTAGTTGGTTATAATACGCCCATCATCGAGGCTCTACAAGGTTCGACACAGGCACCATACCTGGACAGTCGCTGCGCCGTTGCGCAAAAGCAGTTGCGCGATTTCCGCGACGGTACTTCCGGTAGTGACGACATCATCCACAATAACCATATGGAGACCCTGTACCGGCAATTCAAGGCGAAACGCGTTTTTCAAATTGCGTTTACGTAACCTGGCGCTGAGATGATGTTGTGTTGCGGTCGCCCGTACCCGCGTGATGGTCTGGCTGTCCCACGCGCAGCCAAGCCAGCGCGCTAACGGTTGACATAACAGATCGCTTTGGTTAAATCCCCGCCGCCAGTGTCGGCGCGACCAGAGCGGAACGCTGACGATTCTGTCGGGAAGCGGCAAGCCAGTGCTGCGGCGCGCCATAAGTACTTCCTGCAACAGTAGACGCGCCAGAGCGGCGGCAATTTCGCTGCGGCGGGTAAATTTAAGCTGATGCACCAGTAAACTCAAGGGCGGCGTATAGTCACTGACGCTCACCAGACGCTGCCAGGGCGGCGGTTTTTGCAGGCAGCGACCGCAGGGGAGCGAAGGATGCGCGGCAGGTAATCCGCATTGCGGACACAGGCTGACGCGCTGACGAACGGCGCGCGCGCATACGGAACAAATCCCCCAGTGGCTTAACGCCAGCGGCATTCGGCATAGCCAGCATAATCCCGGTACTGTTAGCATAGGTGCATCCTTGTTAGACAAAAGAGAACAGTAACTGATGAATGACGTCTGGTGGCAGACCTACGGCGAGGGAAATTGTCATCTTGTGCTGCTGCACGGATGGGGATTGAACGCGGAGGTATGGCATTGCATTCGCGAGGAACTCGGCTCGCATTTTACGCTGCATCTGGTCGACTTGCCGGGCTATGGTCGCAGCTCGGGGTTTGGCGCCATGACGCTTGAAGAGATGACGGCGCAGGTAGCGAAAAACGCGCCGGACCAGGCTATCTGGCTTGGCTGGAGCCTGGGCGGCCTGGTGGCGAGTCAGATGGCGCTCACACACCCTGAACGCGTTCAGGCGCTGGTGACAGTCGCCTCTTCGCCATGCTTTAGCGCGCGTGAGGGGTGGCCGGGAATAAAACCGGAAATCCTCGGCGGATTCCAGCAGCAGCTTAGCGACGATTTTCAGCGCACGGTGGAGCGTTTTCTGGCGCTGCAAACGTTAGGGACGGAGACGGCGCGTCAGGATGCCCGCACCTTAAAAAGCGTAGTGCTGGCGCAGCCTATGCCGGATGTAGACGTGCTCAATGGCGGACTGGAAATCTTAAAAACGGTCGATCTACGAGAAGCGCTTAAAAATGTGAACATGCCGTTTTTGCGTTTGTATGGTTATCTGGACGGTCTGGTGCCGCGTAAAATTGTGCCTTTGCTCGATACGTTATGGCCGCACAGTACATCACAGATAATGGCGAAAGCGGCCCATGCGCCGTTTATCTCGCATCCGGCGGCGTTTTGTCAGGCGCTGATGACGCTAAAATCATCGCTGTAACCAGGGCGTTGCCGGGCCCGGACCATTCTGCAAGGTTAATGGCTTTCAGACGCCAGATCGGCAGGCGCCAGCCCGGTAACCCTAAGCACGGTATCGCGATCGAAACCATCGTTTAGCATGGAGCGGGCAATGCGCAATGCGGCGAGCCGTTGGCCTTCCTGTTTGCCTTGCTGTAGCCCTTTCTGTAACCCGTTACGATGTCCTTCCTGACGTAATCTGTCTGCGATAGTCATGATCTTCTCCTTATGCTGTGGGATACGCATAGCCACCTGGCGGATAAACGTATTGAAGCGCGCGGCGTCGCCAGTGTGCATCATGTAATTAAACAAACTTTGAAGCTGGGTGTCATTAGCGTATCCCTTAACCAGCAGGGCGACCAGCTGTTCGACAAGCCCCATCAGATCACGCTGGCGGATGTGTTTTTGTATGAGTTCCAGCAGCGCGACCCGTCGGTGTCGCATAATCTCGTCGTCCGGCACGACCGTAATATCGACCAGAGGAAAGGCGGTGGCGTATAGCTTACGCGCCATCACCGGGTCGGCAAATTCATCCAGCCAGCATAATGAGAACGGATAGGGGCTGCGGTTTCCGTGATAAAACAGCATTGGCACCACTAACGGCAACGTCTTATGCCCGGCCTCCAGATGCCGTTGCATTGCAGCCATTGCGTAACGCATCAGCCGAAATGCCATATGCGCGTCCGGCGTACTCTGATGTTCAATAACCACGTAAATGTAACCTTCACCTTCACTTGTTTCCAGCGACCAAAGAATATCGGAATAATGGGGGCGTAAATCCTCTTCAATAAAGCTACCGGACTCCAGCCGTAACGTATTTAGATTACAGATTTGACGTAATGTCGTCGGGAGATGAATTTCCAAAAAATCCCGTGCAGTATCGGGGTGGCATAGAAACTGTTTGAATACCGCGTCATGCGGCGTGGATGTTGTTGAGGTCGCCATATCGATCCGTCATCGGTGAAGTTCAATGGCGTGACGCTACGCGCAGACCGGGCTGATTGCAGTAGAGGATTAGTGCGCTTGCGAGGCGCATGGGGAGATAAATGCGCACGGCGGTAACGCTTTCATCTTTGTGGAAGGCATGACGCAAAATTGCCCGGCAGCGTGACGCGTACCGGGCAACATAACGCGGGATAAAGGCCGGATAAGACGCGTTACGTCGCTACCCTGCGAAGGCTAACGCAAGGCCCACCATTCGCGCAGGCAGGCTTTACCTTCCGGACAACTTTTACAGCTGCCTGAAAGGCAGCCGTCCGGTTCTTCCGGGATACGTACCGCTTTACCCATGATCTCCAGTTGATTCAGCATGGCGTCGATCATGGGCTGCGGAGCGTGCAGCGTATGGCTGATTTGCGTTGCCTCCATACGCCCCCGCAGCGCCAGTAGATCGCGAACCTGTATCAATGAAGCCATTTTTTACATCCCTTAGTGACAATTGCCCGCAGTGCCCGAACAACAGGAACTGACGTTTTTGCGGGTTGCCAGCAGTTCAATGTCTACACGGCTGCGGGCGCGGCGTAACAGGCTTAACACCACAACGTTAAAGACGATCACTGCCAGAATACAGATCAGGCTGTATGTCGGGTGTTGACTGAAGCTGGTAACCTGGTAGAACAGCGTGGCGAGCGAATAGGCGATATTCAGTCCCCACAGGATGGAGAAGCCCATCCAGCCGCGGCTGGACTCGCGGGCGATAGCGCCCATTACCGAGATACACGGTACGTAAAGCAGGACGAAAATCAGGTAACTGTACGCCGCCGCGGCGCTGCCGAATTTTTGATCCATCACGCCCATCGCGCCGGTCGCCATTTCGCCGTCGCCTTTACTCGCTTCGATCGGGTTAGCCAGTACGCTCAGGCTAAAGGTGTCTTTCAGGCTTTGCCAGGTATCGTCAACCGCGCCCAGCAGTTCATCGCCGAGGTGGAAGTCGGCAGGATTAAACGCTTCGTCCTGAATATTTTCGGCGGTGTAGAGCGTGTTCAGCGTACCGACGACAACCTCTTTCGCCATGGCGCCCGTAAACAGACCCACGGTCGCTTGCCAGTTATCCTCATGGACGCCGATCGGTTTAAAGACTGGCGTGATGACCCGGCTTACAGAGGCGAGGGCGGAGTCATTAATGTTATCGACGATTTTGCCGCTCAGCGAGAAACTGTTAAACGCGCTCAGGAAAATACTCACGATGATAATGACTTTACCGGCGCGTAGTACAAAACCTTTCAGGCGTTGCCAGGTCTGGATGATCAGGCTCTTGATATGCGGGACGTGGTAAACCGGCAGCTCCATCACAAACGGAGAGGCTTCGCCGCGCATAATGGTATGCTTCAGCATCAGGCCGGTTAATACCGCCATGACAATACCCAGCACGTACAGCGAGAAGACCGCCAGCGCGCCGTTTTGCCCGAAGAAGGCGGCGGCAAAGACGGCGAAAATCGCCAGGCGCGCGCCACAGGACATAAACGGCGCCATCATGATGGTCATCAGGCGTTCGCGCGGAGCGTCAAGCGTGCGGGCGCCCATCACGGAAGGTACGTTACAGCCGAAGCCGACAATCAGCGGCACGAAGGATTTACCCGGTAGTCCCAGCGCCTGCATCAGGCGATCCATGACGAAGGCCGCGCGCGCCATATAACCGGAGTCTTCAAGGAAGGAGAGGAACAGGTACATCATCCCGATTTGCGGCACCAGCGGCAGGACGGTATTGATCCCGCCGCCAAGACCTTGCGCCAGGAAGATGGTTAACCAATCCGGGAAGTGCAACGTGTAGCCAATCCATTGAATACCATGAATAAAGATGGCGACTGAACCGGCATCAAACAGGGGTTGCAACGCGCCGCCGATGTTAATGGCGAGCAGGAACATCAGGTACATCACGAACAAAAAAATCGGTAAGCCGAGGAAGCGGTTCAGGATAATTTTATCGACCGCCCTGGTGAAGCGGCTGGGTTCGGCTGTCAGGGTATTGCTGACCACGTCGCAAATAGCGGCGATACACTGGTAACGGGCGTCGGCGATATGCAGCGCCGGGTCGTCCATTTCGTCCTTCAGACGGGCCAGGGAGGTGTCCAGGTTTTGCGCCGCCTCGCCTGCGTAAGCCCGGCTGTAGATATCGCCCTCCAGCATTTGCAGACCCAGCCAGCGGCGCTGTTGTAAAGGCATCTCCTGGGCCATCGCGTCGGCCAGGAAACCCGCTTCGCGCAGCAGCGGCTGGGCATAATGCACCAGTTCGACGTTGTCGTTAGCGTTGTGACGGTCAATGGCCAGTTTCAGCGCCTCGATACCGCGGCCGCGAGTCGATACCAGCGGTACGACAGGGCAACCCAGACGCGTGGACAGAGCGTCGACATCAATACGAACCTGCTGTTTTTCGGCGATATCCAGCATGTTGAGCGCGACAATACAGGGGATACCCAGCTCCAGCAGTTGCAGCGTCAAATAGAGGTTGCGCTCCAGATTGGAGGCGTCCACAACGTTTATCAACAGGTCGGCGTCGCCGCTCAGGATGTAGTGGCAGGCGATCTGTTCGTCGAGAGAGGTTTGTGACGAGATGGTCGTCAGAGAATAGGTGCCGGGTAAATCTACCAGCGTGACCTGGTGGTCAGTTGTCGCGAACTGGCCCTCTTTACGCTCGACGGTGACGCCCGCCCAGTTCCCCACGCGCTGACGCGCGCCGGTGAGTTGGTTAAATAAGGTGGTCTTGCCGGAATTAGGATTACCAATTAAACCAATGGTTAATTTTTTCATTTTTATAGACTCACTGTATTAACAGGAAACCGCTTCCACTTCTATTAACGCCAAATCCTTTTTACGCAAAACCAGACTCACGCGTCGTGTTTCGATATGGATCGGATCGCCTAAGGGCGCGACGCGGACAACATTAAATGAAGAGCCGGGCAACATGCCGAGCGAAAGCAGTTTTTGACGATACGCCGGGCTGATTTCACGCGCAAAGCCGGTGATTTTCCACGCAGTGTCAGGAGTGAATTGCATACGACCTACTTGTTTCTTACTAACTGGATGTATACCTCATGCGGCGCTCAGGGGGGCGGCAGGAGACCCGATGTTTAGCCAACGAAGGAAAGAGTAAATAATCAACAACACAATGATAATGAGAATGGTTTCTATCTTCAACGATTAAAATGTGACGGAATGTACAAATAAGCGATAATTTGCGCCGATGTTGATATGGCTCAACATTTATTTGTCTTTTTGCAAATACCCCTGATGTGCAAATATTCACCGTTTTTAATGTTTAATTAAGGTTTCATCTGTTAATAAAGTGATAATTAATAGTGCGGATAGCAGAAGGAAATTAATTAACAGATTCTAATGGGTAAGATTTAATTGTTAATTAAAAAAGAAAGGGTTGGACGTATTGCAAAATCGCAGGCCGGATAAGAAGTAACCCGGCCTGCGTATTACCCGATTAGCGTTTTTTTCCCATTGCGGCTGCCAGCGCGTCCATCATGGCGCTGTTACCGGCTGGCTGGGCGTCACGACCGCGCGGTTTCGCCGCTTTTGATGCCGGGCGGTTGCCCTGAGCGCGATCGGCGCCGCCGCCGCGGCGAGCGGCGGTTTCGCCGGGCTGTTCGTCCAGACGCATCGTCAGCGCAATACGCTTACGTTGCAGATCCACTTCCAGCACTTTCACCTTCACGATGTCGCCCGCTTTCACCACGGTGTGCGGATCGTCGACGAACTTATTCGAGAGCGAGGAGATATGCACCAGGCCATCCTGATGAACGCCGATATCGACAAACGCGCCGAAGTTAGTGACGTTAGTGACCGCCCCTTCCAGAATCATCCCCGGCAGCAGGTCGTTCATGGTTTCGACGCCATCGGCGAATTGCGCGGTTTTAAATTCAGGACGCGGGTCGCGGCCCGGTTTTTCCAGCTCTTTGATGATATCGCTCACGGTCGGCACGCCGAATTTATCGTCGGTAAAATCAGCGGCCTTGAGGTGACGCAATTCGTTGCTGTTGCCCATCAGATCTTTTAGCGCTTGCTGCGTCGCCGCCAGAATGCGTTCGACAACCGGATAGGCTTCCGGGTGGACGGTGGAGGCATCCAGCGGGTTATCGCCGTGGTTAATACGCAGGAAGCCCGCGCACTGTTCAAACGCTTTCGGCCCCAGACGGCTCACCTTCAACAGTTGCTGGCGATTCTGGAACTGACCGTTCTCATCACGCCAGGCGACGATGTTTTGCGCCATCATGCGCGTTAGGCCCGCGACACGGGTCAGCAGCGGCACGGAGGCGGTATTCAAATCGACGCCGACGGCGTTTACGCAGTCTTCGACCACCGCATCCAGTTTACGGGCCAACTGGGTCTGGCTGACATCGTGTTGATATTGGCCGACGCCGATCGATTTCGGATCGATTTTCACCAGTTCCGCCAGCGGATCCTGTAGACGACGCGCGATAGAGACCGCGCCGCGCAGGGAGACGTCGAGATCCGGAAACTCCTGCGCCGCCAGCTCAGAAGCGGAATACACGGACGCCCCCGCTTCGCTGACGATCACTTTTTGCGCCGTCACGTTCGGGAACTGTTTCTGTACGTCGAGATAGAAGCGTTCGGTTTCACGCGAGGCCGTACCGTTGCCAATCGCGACCAGTTCGACATGGTATTTTTCGCACAGCGCGGCGATCACGGTAGCCGCTTTGGCCGCCTGACCGGTATGCGGATAAATGGTATCCGTCGCCACCAGCTTGCCGGTGCCGTCAACGACAGCGACTTTTACGCCGGTACGCAGGCCAGGATCAAGGCCCATCGTGGCGCGCAGGCCTGCGGGGGCTGCCATCAGCAGGTCGTGCAGGTTACGGGCAAACACGTTAATCGCTTCATCTTCCGCACGTTCGCGCACGGTGCCCATCAGTTCGGTTTCGAGGTGCATTAAGACTTTGATACGCCACGTCCAGCTCACTACGCCTTTGCGCCAGCTATCCGCCGGGGCGTTATTTAGCCGCAGGCCGAGATGGTCCATGATGATCTGCTCGCAGTAGCTCTCTTTCGGCGGCTCATCAAACTGTGGGTCGGCATTGAGCGAAAGTTGCAGAATGCCTTCGTTACGACCACGGAACATGGCCAGCGCACGGTGAGACGGGACGTTAGCAATGGGCTCATGATGGTCGAAATAGTCGCGGAATTTTGCCCCTTCTTCCTCTTTGCCGCTCACGACTGTGGCGACCAGATGGGCGTTCTTCCACAGGTAATCACGCACTTTCGCCAGCAATGCGGCGTCTTCGGCAAAGCGCTCCATCAGAATGTAGCGTGCGCCGTCGAGCGCGGCTTTCGTGTCCGCCACGCCTTTGTCGCCATCAATGTACTTTGCCGCTTCCACGTCAGGATCGTGGGACGGCTCGTTCCAGAGCAGATCGGCCAGCGGCTCAAGGCCGGCTTCAATGGCGATTTGTCCACGGGTGCGGCGTTTAGGTTTATAGGGCAGGTAGAGGTCTTCGAGCTCGGTCTTACTTAACGTAGCGTTGATGGCGCCAGCCAGCTCATCGGTCAGTTTGCCTTGTTCGGAAATGGACTTGAGGATGGCCTGACGCCTGTCTTCCAGCTCACGCAGATAGCCCAGACGCGTTTCCAGGTTACGCAACTGCGTGTCATCCAGACCGCCGGTGATTTCTTTACGATAACGTGCGATAAACGGCACGGTGTTCCCTTCGTCAAGCAGGCGAACGGCAGCTTCAACCTGCCCGGCATTTGCCTGGATTTCACCCGCAATAATGCGGCAGAAAGAATCATTCATCATGGGTTAGCTTCGTCTTCAGGATAAAAATCAGGGGATAGTTATACGGATTGGCTGGCAAAAATGCCAGCCATCAGCGGGGGCTTAGGATTCTTCTTGTCTTATTTGACGTATTCGATCGCATTGACGTACCAGTTTGCTTCGCCGACAGGGGTGTTGACCACCGCCAGATCGCCCACTTCTTTTTTCAGTAGCGCCCGCGCCATCGGCGAGTCGATAGAGATGTAATCCTTACGTCCGAAAATTTCATCGTAGCCGACAATGCGGAACTTCAGCGTATCGCCGTCATCATTTTCAATTTCCACCCAGGCGCCGAAGAAGACTTTGCCCTCCTGCTGCGGGGAATAATCCACGATTTTGAGATTTTCCATGCATTTGGTCAGATATCTGACGCGTCTGTCGATCTCACGCAGGCGCTTTTTATTATACTGATAGTCGGCATTCTCGCTGCGGTCGCCCAGACTCGCAGCCCAGGTCACTTTTTTGGTGACCTCCGGGCGCTCTTCACGCCAGAGATAATTGAGCTCTTGTTTGAGTGTTTCGTACCCTTCGCGGGTGATCAGGGGCGTTTTCATCTCGTTGATTTACCTTTGCTGTCGATATTGCGCACACGGGGTATAACGTGATCGTCCCGACAGAATAAATAATGGGGTTGCCGATTAATTGTATATTTAAGCTGCTGTTAAATATGCTTTGTAACAATTTAGCCTGAAATTCATACCAGAATTTGCTGGTGACTCACGTGAGCTTTTTTAAGAATACACACTTACATTTGTTGCGAACCTTTGGGAGTACAGACAATGCAAGAGAATTATAAGATTCTGGTGGTTGATGACGATATGCGTCTGCGGGCGCTACTGGAACGTTATCTGACCGAGCAGGGCTTCCAGGTTCGAAGCGTCGCTAACGCCGAGCAGATGGATCGTCTGCTGACCCGTGAATCTTTCCATCTCATGGTACTGGATTTAATGCTGCCAGGTGAAGATGGTCTGTCGATTTGTCGTCGCCTGCGTAGTCAAAGTAATCCAATGCCGATCATTATGGTCACGGCGAAGGGTGAAGAAGTTGACCGTATCGTCGGGCTGGAAATCGGCGCCGATGACTACATTCCTAAACCGTTTAACCCGCGCGAGCTGTTGGCGCGTATCCGCGCCGTGCTACGTCGTCAGGCAAACGAACTGCCCGGCGCGCCGTCGCAGGAAGAGGCCGTTATCGCGTTCGGTAAGTTTAAACTGAACCTCGGTACGCGCGAGATGTTCCGTGAAGATGAACCGATGCCGCTGACCAGCGGGGAGTTTGCGGTACTGAAAGCGTTAGTCAGCCATCCGCGCGAGCCGCTCTCTCGCGATAAGCTGATGAATCTGGCCCGTGGCCGCGAGTATTCCGCGATGGAACGCTCCATCGACGTCCAGATCTCCCGCCTGCGCCGTATGGTGGAAGAAGATCCGGCACATCCGCGTTATATTCAGACCGTATGGGGCCTGGGCTACGTCTTCGTACCGGACGGTTCTAAAGCATGAGGCGAATGCGCTTCTCGCCGCGAAGTTCATTTGCCCGCACGCTGTTGCTCATCGTCACCTTGCTGTTCGTCAGCCTGGTGACGACCTACCTGGTGGTGCTGAACTTCGCGATTTTGCCGAGCCTCCAGCAGTTTAATAAGGTTCTGGCTTACGAAGTCCGTATGCTGATGACCGATAAGCTGCAACTGGAGGACGGCACGCAGTTAGTCGTGCCGCCTGCGTTTCGCCGGGAAATCTATCGCGAGCTGGGGATCTCTCTCTACACCAACGAAGCCGCCGAAGAGGCCGGGCTGCGTTGGGCGCAACACTACGAATTCTTAAGCCACCAGATGGCGCAGCAATTAGGCGGCCCGACGGAAGTGCGCGTTGAGGTCAACAAAAGCTCGCCCGTCGTGTGGCTCAAAACCTGGCTGTCGCCCAATATCTGGGTGCGCGTGCCGCTGACCGAGATTCATCAGGGCGATTTTTCTCCGCTTTTCCGTTACACGCTGGCGATCATGCTCCTGGCGATAGGTGGCGCGTGGCTGTTTATTCGTATACAGAATCGACCGTTAGTGGATCTTGAACATGCCGCCCTGCAGGTAGGGAAGGGAATTATTCCGCCGCCGCTGCGTGAATATGGCGCCTCTGAGGTACGCTCTGTGACTCGGGCGTTTAACCATATGGCAGCCGGCGTGAAACAATTGGCCGATGACCGTACGCTATTGATGGCGGGCGTCAGCCACGACTTGCGCACGCCGCTGACCCGTATTCGTCTGGCGACGGAGATGATGGGCGAGGAAGACGGTTATCTCGCGGAGTCGATCAATAAAGACATCGAAGAGTGTAACGCCATTATCGAACAGTTTATTGACTATCTGCGTACCGGTCAGGAAATGCCAATGGAGATGGCGGATCTCAATTCCGTGCTGGGCGAGGTGATTGCGGCGGAAAGCGGCTATGAGCGTGAGATTAACACTGCGCTTCAGGCAGGCAGTATCCAGGTGAAAATGCACCCGCTCTCGATTAAGCGCGCGGTGGCGAATATGGTGGTCAATGCTGCCCGCTATGGCAACGGCTGGATTAAGGTCAGCAGCGGCACCGAGTCGCATCGCGCCTGGTTCCAGGTAGAAGATGACGGGCCGGGCATTAAGCCGGAGCAGCGTAAACATCTGTTCCAGCCTTTTGTACGCGGCGACAGCGCCCGTAGCACCAGCGGCACAGGGCTGGGGCTGGCGATTGTGCAGCGCATTATCGATAACCATAACGGGATGCTGGAGATTGGCACCAGCGAGCGTGGCGGATTGTCGATTCGCGCCTGGCTACCGGTTCCTGTGGCTCGCGTCCAGGGGACGACAAAAGAGGCATAAGAAAGGGAGGTATTACCCTCCCTTTCTTCTTAACGCTGGATGACGCTGTTCAAAGCCGCCATCCGGCCTGTTCCTTACAGCTTCGGTCCGGCGCTAACTAGCGCTTCGCCTGCCGGGGTATCCGTATACTTCTCGAAGTTCTCAATGAACAGTTTCGCCAGCGCGGTGGCTTTTTCCTGCCATTGTTCCGGCGACGCGTAGGTGTTACGCGGGTCGAGAATGTGGGTATCCACGCCTGGCAGTTCAGTCGGGATCGCCAGATCGAACAGCGGCAGACGGAAGGTTTCCGCGTTATCAAGAGAACCGTTCAGAATGGCGTCGATAATCGCGCGCGTATCTTTGATGGAGATACGTTTGCCGGTGCCATTCCAGCCGGTGTTAACCAGATAAGCCTGCGCGCCTGCTGCCTGCATACGTTTCACCAGCACCTCAGCATACTGCGTCGGGTGCAGCGTCAGGAACGCGGCGCCGAAGCAGGCGGAGAAGGTGGGAGTCGGTTCGGTGACGCCGCGTTCGGTGCCGGCCAGTTTAGCGGTGAAACCCGACAGGAAGTGGTACTGCGTCTGGTTAGCGGTTAAACGGGAAACCGGCGGCAGCACGCCGAAGGCGTCCGCCGTCAGGAAGATAACCTTGGTGGCGTGACCTGCTTTGGACACGGGCTTAACGATGTTATCGATATGATAGATCGGGTAAGAGACGCGGGTGTTTTCGGTTTTGGAACCATCATCGAAATCAACGGTGCCGTCTTCGCGCACGGTGACGTTTTCCAGCAGCGCATCACGGCGAATCGCATGATAAATTTCTGGCTCCGCTTCTTTCGACAGTTTGATGGTTTTGGCGTAGCAGCCGCCTTCAAAGTTGAACACGCCGTCGTCATCCCAACCGTGCTCATCATCGCCAATCAGACGACGTTTCGGGTCGGTGGACAGAGTGGTTTTTCCGGTACCGGAAAGGCCGAAGAAGACCGCGACATCGCCTTTTTCACCCACGTTGGCGGAACAGTGCATTGAGGCGATACCTTTGAGCGGCAGCAGATAGTTCATTACCGAGAACATCCCTTTTTTCATTTCGCCGCCGTACCAGGTGCCGCCAATAAGCTGAATACGTTCAGTCAGGTTGAACGCCACGAAGTTTTCCGAGTTCAGCCCTTGCTCTTTCCACTGCGGGTTGGTGCACTTCGCGCCGTTCATGACAATAAAGTCAGGTTTGAAGCCTACCAGCTCTTCGTCCGTTGGGCGAATGAACATATTTTTAACGAAGTGGGCCTGCCAGGCGACTTCCGTAATAAAGCGCACGGAAAGACGCGTATCGGCATTTGCGCCGCAGAACGCATCAACAATGAATAAGCGTTTACCGGAAAGCTGATGCGTCACCAGACCTTTCAGGTGTTGCCAGGTTTCCTGGGAAAGCGGCTTATTATCGTTTTTACCTTTACCCTTATCGGACCACCACAGCGTATCACGCGTGGTGTCGTCGCGAACAATATACTTATCCTTAGGCGAACGACCGGTAAAAATACCGGTATCAACGGCAACAGCGCCCAGGTTAGTTAACACGCCACGCTCATAGCCTTCCAGACCAGGATTAAGTTCTTCCTGATAAAGGGTGTCGTAGCTGGGATTGTAAACGATATCCTGGACGTCGTTGATACCATAAGCCTTGAGATCTTGCGGGGTTAAATTGTTAACGCGCATATCACTGCTCCTTAGCCAATATATATTACCGAAAATAGTAAGGTTTTTTGAGGTTGGTTAACCGCGACAAGGCTCATAGATTTACGTATCTGGACAAAATCACGATTGACGAAAAACACTGTGACTCCTGTCACGCAGCGGCGGTTATTATGGCAGGAAACCTACTTTTGTTGTGGAAAATGTTCTGAAAACGTTAAAAGGAAGTGTTTTTGACCGACATAATGTGACTGTAATCGCATTCATGTAAGAAAGTTACGTAACACCAACATTAACAATATCGATTCACCTCTCTGCGTTTTTTTCTGAATTATGCATGACGATGCCTGGCGGTGAACAGATGATGCAATAATGCGGCTTTCTCATCATTCTGGATAACGACATGGAAAGTGTAGCGCTTTCACGTACTACTCGCTGGGGTATGTTGCTCACCGGTTTGCTGCAGGGCGTCTTGTGCTACCTGCTGATGGCCTGGCTGGTACCACAAAATAGCGACTGGCTGTTCTATGGTATGCCTGCGACGATAGCGTTGTCGTCAATGCTATTGCTTACCGTGGTCTCTTTTAAACAGCGCGCGCTGTGGGGCTGGCTGGGGCTGATCTTTGTGGTCGTGCTGGCAATGAGCGGCTGGCTGAAATGGCAGGTTGAGGCGGTGGAGAAATGGCGCCTGGCCGAGCTCCTCTGGCTGTATGGTCTCCGGCTTGTGTTAATGGCGATGCTGGTATTACCCTGGATGCAATATCAGTTACATTCGCAAACCGGTTCGGCGCGTTATCCCCAGTTTTATATGCGGTTATGGCATAACGTACTGACATTGTTTATCGTCCTGGTCGCTAACGGACTGTTCTGGCTGGTACTTCTGCTCTGGAGCGCGCTATTCAGGCTGGTGGGCATCCGCTTTTTCAGCACCCTTTTCTTTGAAACTGAAGCCTTTATTTATGTGACCATCGGCTTGATTACGGCGCTGGCGGTCATTCTCGCCCGCACGCAGTCGCGCCTTGTGGCGGCGGTGCAAAAGCTGTTGACGCTGATCGCGACAGGTTTACTGCCGGTGGTGTCGCTGCTGGCATTGCTGTTTATTGTGACGTTACCCTTTACCGGACTGGAGGCGATTTCTGCGCGTGTTTCCGCTGCGGGGCTGCTATCCACGCTGACGCTGATGCTGCTGCTCCTCGTGGCGATTGTCAACGAACCGCAAAAGCGCGTATTACCCTATCCGCGCGTACTACGCGGCATGATTAGCGCCTCGCTGTGCGTTGCCCCGATATATATGCTGCTGGCGGGCTGGGCGTTATGGGTACGCATTCAGCAATACGGCTGGACGCCGGATCGTCTGTATGGCGCGCTGACGGCGTCTGTCTTGTTGGTATGGTCCTTCGGTTATCTAATCGGTCTGTTACGCCGCGGACGCGACCCTGGTGAGTGGCAAGGCAAGGTGATACTGAGCGTCTCTTTGTTGACGCTGGTGATATTGCTGTTGCTGGCCTCGCCTGTACTTGATGTCTGGCGTATTAGCGTCAACAGCCATATGGCGCGTTACCATAGCGGTAAAATTACTGCGGATCAGATCAGCCTGTATATGCTGGATCACAGCGGCAAACCTGGCCAGGAAGCGCTGAAATCGTTGCGGGATGACGAGGCGTTTACGCAGAACAGAAAGCGCAATCGTGAACTGATGACGTTTTTGCAGAGAAATAAGGTCTCTCCGACGGCGGACGATTTAGCGCGGGTGGTGATGATTGCGCCCGGTAGCCAGAAGCCGGATGCCGCATTTTGGGCGTTTGTCAAAGAGCAGAGTTATTCGGACGATTCCTGCCTTGAACCGGATGCCTGCGTGCTGGTGAGTCAGGATCTTAACGGCGACGGTCAGCCTGAGCAGGTGCTGTATAACTTTATTGTTGCCGAGAGCCAGGTCTACGGCTTAAAAGAGGGGAAATGGACGCAGAAAGCGTTCGCCCGATTGCCGGACGGGTTTTCTAAGACGCAACTGTTGCACGCGATTGCCGGGCATCGGTTAGACTCAGCCCCCAAAGCCTGGCGCGATATCATTGTTGATGGTCAGCGGTTGGATGTGGATTACTACAACGAGTAAGCTTTTTGCCGGATGGCGGCATAAATGCCTTATCCGGCCTACGGAGCGGGATGCTGTAGGCCAGATAAGCGCAGCGCCATCAGGCAATGATGTTGTCGACTGAAAGGCGATTAATGAACCTGTGGATCGGCAGGAGAGGCGTTGTTACGGATCTCCGCGATATCCATCGCATTGAACAGGTAATGATTGCCGCAGTAATCGCAGTGCATATCGATTTCACCTTCTTCCGCCAGAATGCTGTCCACTTCTTCATCCGGCAATGTTTTCAGCGCGCCCGCGCAACGTTCGCGTGAACAGGTGCATTTGAATTCAACATCTTGCGGATCGTAGAGCGTGACTTCTTCTTCGTGATACAAACGCCACAGCACGTCATTTGCCGGTAACGTCAGCAGCTCTTCGCTTTTAATGGTTTCCGTCAACATGGCCAGATGGTCGAAATCCTCCGCCTGCGCGTTCTGTGCCGGCATCACCTGGAGCAACATTCCACCTGCCGCCGGCTTACCGTCGACATCGCCGGTACGAATAAACAGGCGCGTCGGCAACTGCTCGGAGCGCAGGAAGTAATCTTCCAGGCACGCCGCCAGAGTATCGCCTTCCAGACCCACCACGCCCTGATAGCGTTCACCCTCTTCCGGCGTAATGGTGATCACCAGATAGCCGTTGCCAACCAGCGTTTTGAGATCCGCATTGTCAGGGATGTCGCCCTGAACGCGAGCCACGCCGCGCATCTGCTGCTGGTTATTGCCATTGATCACCGCCAGGCTTAACGGCCCGTCGCCCTGGAGCTGTACCGTAATGTCACCGGCAAACTTCAGCGTCGCGGTCAGCAGGCTAGTGGCGACCAGCAGTTCGGCCAGTACGGTTTTCACCGGCTGCGGGTAGGTATGATTGTCGAGGATCTGTTGCAAGGTTTCCGAAACGGTCACCAGCTCGCCGCGAACGGCAAAGTTTTCAAACAGATAACGATGTAATTGGTCATGTTGCGGCATAATCATCTCTCTTGCGGGTGACAGTTATTCGCTGTCGCCGTGTTTAAATCGTAACAGGTCGCGGCGCTCTTTCTTGTCCGGTCGCCTGTCCGGATGCGGCATGGTCAGGGCGTTAAGCTTGCGCGCCTGCGCCATTTTTTCGCGTTTTTCCACGCTTTCCGCCGTCTCTTCATACAGCGCGGCGGCTTCGCTGGCCGGACGGCGCTGTTCGGTGATGGCTTTAACGATCACCGTCCGTTCGTCATTTCCCTGACGCAGGGTAAGGGTTGCGTTCAGCTCGACGATTTTGCTCGGCTTACTGCGCTGGCCGTTGTAATGCACCTTACCGCCTTCAATCATCTCGCGGGCCAGCGCGCGGGTTTTATAAAAACGCGCGGCCCACAGCCATTTATCCAGTCTGACCTCAACGGAGGACTTTTCTTTCATGGCGTCTCCTTCACATCAGCGAGGGGATCAGACGGCGGTAGTCGTTCAGGGACGGATGGCGCGTATAGTGCTTTTCCGCCAGACCGGAATCAGGATTCGTCACGCCAAGACAGTAGCGAATACCAAACCGGGCGGCGGCGTCGAGAATCGGTTCGCTGTCATCGATAAACAGCGTTTTCTCTGCGCTTATTCCCGTTTCCTCAGTGACAGCGCGCCATAACCGCTGATCCTCTTTGGGATAACCAAATGTGTGGGTGGAAAGTAATAAATCAAGGTGTGAGGCCAGACCGGTATGCTCCAGCTTCACCGCCAGGTTATGTGGATGCGCATTGGTGAGCAGAATCCGACGTTTTCCGCTGGCTTTTAACGCATTCAGAAACGGTACGGTATCGTCGCGCAAAACGGCGCGCGGCCCTTGCGCCGTCGTCATGGCGCAAATATCCAGACCCAGACGCTCGCTCCAGTAATCCAGACAGTACCAGTTTAGCGTATGCTGTACGGCATGATACTGCTGACGAATATATTCCTGCGCGTCCTGCGGCGAAATACCCTGCTGCGCGCCGTAGGTTTCCGGTACCAGCTTTTGCCAGAAATAGTTATCGAACGCGAGATCGAGCAGCGTGCCGTCCATATCCAGCAAAACGGTATCCACGTTTTGCCAGTCAATATCAATATGCATGGGGAACTCCAGGGTAACGCAATTTGCGCGACAGGGTAGCATACCCTGTCGCACGGCGGCGCTATCAGATGAGATTTTCCGGAGAGACGGTTAACCTGGGATTGAGGCAGTTTTCATAGTATTCCTGGATGTCCGCCATACGGGTACGGTGGCGTTGATAACGTCTGAACGCCTGAATACCGTTGTAGACCGCGCTCACTATCATTGCCAGCATCAGCAGCGTGGTGCCGAGGTAACGCCACCAGCCGGATTTATCGGGGATACGATGCAGGCTGATATGCTGCGTGCCGTTGGCATCGGTATACACGCTGGTGACAATGCCCTCGGCGCTAAATGGCGTCTGCATGAGCGTTTGCGCCAGACGCTGGAAGGCGCTCCACTGTTCCTGCGCGGGATAGTCATACAGCGGCGTTGACGGCCAGGCCTGATCAACCAGTTCGCTGCCTTCATCGCTGGCGATCAGGAATCCGCCGGGAGCGGGGCTATTCAGCGACTGGGCAGCACGCGCGGTCTCGCGAGAAATAAACGGCGCCGTTGAGGTCGTGACCAGATTTTCCAGCGACTCTGCGCTTACGGGGCGTAGCAGCACGTTGACGCCGTCCAGTTTGCCGGCGTTCGCGCGTTTCACCAGCGCGTTCCAGTCCTTACTGTTACCGAGATTAACCAGCGCATTTTTCAGACGCACGCACTCGTCTTCCGCCGCGCACAAATCAGCGGTTTTCAGAACAATATCGCCAAAGTCATCTAATAATACCATGCCCGATTTTTGGATCGCGGAGCGTAAAGATGCGCTGACGCGCGAGTCGTCTTCGGGTTTTGGATGGAGCTGACGATTTACCGCCTGGCTTAGCGCCATCGCTTTATTCACCAGGTCTGATTCCGGTAGCGGTAACGCAGGCGCGTCATTCCAGATGATTTGCGAGCAATCGAATGGCATAAACGGTGAGTTAGACTGTCCGCTCCAGGTCGCGCCGGAATGAATATTACACATTCCTTTACCGCTCAGGTGCAGCGTATCGCCCACCCGCACGCCAGCTTTTTCAAGCTGTTTTACCGTTGTCGCTTCAATAGTTTGCGCGCCTTTCATCCACGATAGCGTGAACTTGATTGGCATATCCAGCGGGATCCAGAACAGCAGCATAAACAACACCAGCAGCGAACCGATAGCAATAACAGTGCTGCGTAACCAGTGCTGCAACGGAAAGTTTTTCACTTCATCATGCAGGGATAAAAACCGGCCCTGGCGGGCGACATGGCGATCAAGGTAAATATCAATATCCGTTTGTTGCCCAAGATCCTGCGTAATGTAGGGTTGCCAGTGGGCAGGGTAAATAAGGTCGATGATGCCCAGCGAAATATTGTTAATCTGCTCCTGATTATTCTCCCCAAACAGTCCCCAGCGGCGGGGCGTTCCCCGCAGACAGTGAATTTCCCGCAGCGCGCTTTTCGACGGCGGCGCAAAAAGCCCCCAAAGTCCGGCTGCCAGCAGCAGGATCGCGCCGCCTATCATCCACGGTACAAAAACGTCTGGCGTTATCAGACAGAAAAAGAATAACAAAAAGGAGGCGACGATTAACAACGCTTCGCGCAAGCCAGCCGGGCGGCTGAGCGCATATTCTTCGTGGGTCTCCTGACGGATATTCAACAGCTCAATCTGCTCGCTCTCTTCGCCGCGAATCGACGCCTGCGTAGAGGCCGTATTCTGTAGCGCGTAGCCGCGCGACTCCTGCATATACTCTTGCAGCGTATGGCCGTTTAAAGAGATCACCAGCGGCAGCGTATCCGTGAGGATCAGCTCAACGTTGTTTTCATCATTGATGTACTGTTCCCAGAAAGGCGGCAGATGGACTTCGACGGAGTCGAGGTAGTAGCGCCATTTATTAGGATCGTCAGTGGTAATGCCGTAGCGGGTGATGGAGTGGGTCAGTATCACGACACTGTTGCTTTCCGCGTTCAGCGTCAGCGAGATGGGCGCAGCACTGGCGCCTGTCGGCCCCGGAACTTGCTGGATCTGGCTAAGGTTATCGAGATAGTTTTCTACCGCGCTGCGCTCTTCGGGCAACAGTTTACGCGTTTGCGCGTCCTGAAAGGCGCTGATCCACGGTAAGCTCCCTCGTCTGGACTTTACCCGGAACCGCCATATTGCCAGTAGAGAGCAGGCCAGCAAAGCAGCTATAAAAATCAGAATGGTGCTCATGCTTTCCCCATCTTACTAAGTCTGTCAGGCGTGGTCAGTCGCACCCTGTCCAATAAACATTTTTCTGTGGTTGGCTATCGGCAAGCGTGGAGTTGAACTTGAGCATTGTAAAGCGCATCCCAGTGAAGGCAAATCATAGCAATACCACCAAAAACGGAATATCAGCAAATTCCTGGAGTTATTTCAACCTATTGACTTTTAATTTGAAATAAGAATTAATTTTTATTACGTTACATAAATGTAAATAAACGGCAATTCGCATTGCCGAAACCGTGCGGTATGTCGCACAATGACCACAGATTACACTGCAAAGATTCTCACAATGAGCAAATCATTACAAAAACCCACCATTCTGAAAGTGGAAACCGTCGCACAATCCCGACTGTTTAACGTAGAAAGCGTGGATCTGGAGTTCAGCAACGGCGTGCGTCGCGTGTATGAACGTATGCGACCATCAACCCGTGAGGCGGTAATGATTGTGCCGATCGTTGATGAGCATCTGATTCTTATTCGTGAGTATGCGGTGGGAACCGAATCCTATGAGCTGGGCTTCTCGAAAGGATTGATCGACCCGGGCGAGACCGTTTTTGAAGCGGCGAACCGGGAGCTCAAAGAAGAGGTCGGGTTTGGCGCGCATAACCTGACCTTCTTAAAAAAACTCAGCATGGCGCCCTCTTATTTTTCCAGCAAAATGAATATCGTGGTGGCGGAAGATCTCTATCCGGAGTCGCTGGAAGGCGACGAGCCTGAGCCATTGCCGCAGGTACGCTGGCCGCTGGCGCATTTAATGGATCTGCTGGAAGACCCCGATTTTAACGAGGCCCGCAACGTCAGCGCGCTGTTTCTGGTACGCGAGTGGTTGAAAGCGCAGGGCCGAATTGCCTGATGGCGCGGCGTTGATCAAGCCAACGGAAAGTTCGTCTCCCGTTCGCCGTCATCCGCTAAACACAATAAAAAAGGCGCCGGAGCGCCTTTTTTGATCAGAACAGTTCGTGTGTTTCACCATTATCAATAATGGTGGTTCCCACCTCGTGTACCGCCTGTTGTGTCGGCTGCGTGCCTTCGATGAAATACTCTTCACGGCTGTTACCGCCGCTCGCCAGTTGTCCGGTACTGCGGTCGATATTCACCGTGACGATGCCCGGCGGCGGCGTTAGCGGCTGTTCCGGCACGCCTTCCAGCACGGCTTTCATATAGGCGTCCCATGCAGGTTGCGCGCTCTTCGCGCCGCCCTCATAGCCGGAGATTTGATCTTTGATCGCGCCGGAAGCGGTAGTGCGGCCTAAATCACGGCGGTGATCGTCAAAGCCGATCCATACGGAAGTGACGACGCCAGGACCATAGCCGGAGAACCATGCGTCTTTCGAGCTGTTGGTTGTACCGGTTTTGCCGCCGATATCGCGACGTTTAAGATCGCGCGCCGCACGCCAGCCGGTACCCATCCAGCCGGGTTCGCCGAAGATATTGGTGTTCAGCGCGCTTTTGATCAGAAACGCCAGCGGCGTATTGATCACATGCGGCGCGTACTCCTGCGTGCCGTTTTGCGCGACCAGCGCCTGGTTTGCCTGTTCCAGCTCAGGCATCGGTACGGCGCTGTTTTGCTGCTCTTGCGAAACCGCGACCTCTTCCACATTGGTGTTTTCCAGCACGTCGGATTTCTGCGTATTGCCGTAAATGACAGGGATATCGCACTCCGGGCAGGCGATTTTCGGTTTCGCTTCGAAGATCACGCCGCCCTGATCGTTCTCAATCTTGCTGATGAAATACGGGTCGATCAGGAAACCGCCGTTCGCCATCACCGCATAACCGCGCGCAACCTGCATCGGCGTGAAGGAGGCGGAGCCCAGCGCCAGCGATTCGGTATGCACGATATTCTGCGCCGGGAAGCCGAAGCGTTGTAGATACTCCGCCGCATAGTCGACGCCCATGGCGCGCATGGCGCGTACCATCACCACGTTTTTCGACTGCCCCAGCCCCTGGCGTAAACGAATCGGTCCGGCGTACTGCGGCGGGGAGTTTTTCGGACGCCAGTCTGAACCTGCCCCGGCGTCCCAGCGGGAAATCGGCACATCGTTGAGCATACTGGCGAGCGTCAGCCCTTTATCCATTGCGGCGGTGTAGAGGAACGGTTTGATGTTCGACCCCACCTGACGCAAAGCTTGCGTCGCGCGGTTAAATTTACTCTGATTAAAATCGAAACCGCCGACCAGCGCCAGTACCGCGCCTGTTTGCGGGTTAAGCGAAACCAGCGCGGAGTTCACTTCCGGTACCTGCGCCAGCCACCAGTCGTTATCCACCTGACGAACCCAGATTTGCTGACCTGTCTGGACGACATCGGTAACTTTACGCGGCGTCGGCCCCTGCTGTGTATCCGAGCGGTAAGACCGCGCCCAACGCATTCCTTCCATATGTAGCGAAACGGACGTACCGTCGGCAAGCGCAGCGGTCGCCTCTTGCGGATTAGCGCTGGTGACCACGGCGGGAAGCAGCGGTCCGTAGGTCGGCAACGCTTTCAACGTATCGGTAATTTTTTTACTGTCCCACGCCGTTTCGCCCACTTTCCATAGCACATTCGCCGGGCCGCGATAACCGTGGCGCATGTCATAGTCCAGCACGTTATTACGCACCGCCTGTTGCGCGGCCTGCTGCACTTTGCGGGTGATGGTCGTGTAAATACGATAACCATCTTCATAGGCGCTTTCGCCATAACGGTTATACATTTCCTGGCGCACCATTTCCGACAGATAAGGCGCGGAGAAGGCGATTTCCGGCGCGTGATAATTTGCGTCGATAGGTTCGCTACGGGCCTGATCGTACTGCGCCTGAGTGATATATCCCTCGCTTAACATTCGCGAAAGCACTACGTTACGGCGCGCTATCGCCCGATCCATCGAGTAGAGCGGGTTAAAGGTAGAAGGCGCTTTAGGTAGCCCGGCGATAACCGCCATTTCGCTTAGACTAAGCTGATCGACCGTCTTACCAAAGTAGACCTGTGCCGCTGCGCCAACGCCATAGGCGCGGTAGCCGAGATAGATCTTGTTCAGATAGAGTTCGAGGATCTCATTTTTATTCAGCAACTGCTCAATACGAATCGCCAGAAACGCTTCCTTGATCTTGCGCATCAGCGTGCGTTCGGGGCTAAGGAAGAAGTTTCGCGCCAGTTGCTGGGTAATGGTACTTGCTCCCTGCGATGCGTGACCGGAGAAGAGCGCGACGCTGGCCGCACGGAAAATACCTACCGGGTCAATGCCGTGATGCTCATAAAAGCGGCTATCTTCGGTGGCGATAAAGGCGTTGATCATTTCCGGCGGAATTTGATCGAGCGTAACGGGAATACGACGTTTTTCGCCATATTGCGCGATAAGTTCGCCATCCGCGCTGTAAACCTGCATCGGAATTTGCAAACGCACATCTTTCAATGTCGCGACGTCAGGTAGCTGCGGCTCAATATAGCGATAAAGGCCATAAATCGAGCCTGCTCCCAGCAGGATGCAACATACTGCAAGGATCAATAAATACTTTACGAACTTCACTGGAGATTTCCCATTTAGTGTCATTTGGGCAGTTTATAAACAAACGCGCGGTAGTATAAAGGCAAGCCAGACGCATTGATATACCCGTTAACGCGACGGGTGATAAGGAGATCGACCGTTATGGCTTTTAAAACCTGGCAAATAGGATTGCATATTCAGCAGCATGAAGCGCTGGCCATCGCCGTTATTCGCGGCGCATCGGGCTGGTCCCTGCAACGTTGGTGGCGACTGCCGCTGATGAACGCCTCCACGGCAGAGGGTACGATTCCTGACCCGCAATCGCTGGCTCACGTACTGCGACCCTGGAGCCGTGAGCTGCCGCTACGTCACCGTATTTATCTCTCTTTTCCCGCAAATCGGACATTGCAACGCGCTTTTCCACATCCGCCGATGCGTCTGCGGGAACGTGAGCAAGTCGCATGGCTTTCACAAACGATGGCGCGTGAGCTGGATATGGATCCGGACTTATTGCGTTTCGACTTTCAGGACGATGCGCTGAGCCCTGCGTTCAACGTTACCGCCGTGCAAAGCAAAGAAATTTCAGAGCTGTTAACGCTGGCGCAAACGCTCAATGTGCGCATCGCTGCTGTAACGCCCGATGCCTGCGCGTTACAGCGCTTGCTGCCGTTTATACCTTCGGGGCGGCAATGTCTGGTCTGGCGCGATGAGAGCCAGTGGCTGTGGGCGACGCGCTATGCGTGGGGACGTAAATCGGCGCGCGATGCGACGACTCTGCATGACCTTGCCGCGACGTTATCCGTCGTGCCGGAACATATTTCGTTATGCGCCGAAGGCGAATTCGACCCCTGGCGCGCCGTTACCGTCCGCCAACCGCCGGTTCCGCCGGACGGTTATCGCTTTGCGATTGCGCTGGGTTTAGCCATAGGGGAGATACGCTGATGGCGCATTCTGTCAATTTGCTCCCCTGGCGGCGCCAACATTACGTAGCGCGTCTGCGGCTGTGGTGCGTGGTATGGGGCGCGTCCCTGCTGCTGATAGCAAGCCTCGCGACGATCGCCCGGTTGGTTTTTTGGCAGGAGGGGAGGATTAATGAACTGCTACTGACGGCGGAAAACGGACGCACGACGGCGCTTGCGGCGAACATACCGCAGTTGCAGCAGCGTCAGCGACAGCAACAGGCGCGATTACAACGTCAGGCGCAGCGTGAACTGACGCAAGCCTGGCAATCTATCTTGACTGACCTTGCCAACCTGTTGCCAGAGCAGGCATGGCTGACAAGCCTCAATTATCAGCAAGAGACGCTAGAGCTGGAAGGGCTGGCGAGAACGTTTGACGCCCTGCTCACGCTTGAGACATCACTTCGTCACTATGTCAGTTTTCCGCTAAACCGCACGGGCGCCACGCGGCAGGATGCGCAAGGGCGCTGGCAGTTCCATTATCAGTTAACGAGGAGCGCCGCCCGTGAACGCGCTCTTTGATATCTGGTACGGGATGTCGCGCCGTGGTCGGGTTTTCGGTTGGTGTGCAGGCGTGCTGTGCCTGACGCTGACGGTCGCGTTATCTGTGGGCTATCCCGGCTGGAAAACGCTGGATACGCAACAAACGCGGTTAAGCCAGCAGCGCGAGGCCGCCCGGCAACAGTGGCGTCATCTGCGCCGTCTGAGCGTCGCGGCTGAACCGCTTTTCGGGCGTACCGTGGAAAATCCGCGTCCTTTTTCGCCGTTAGATTTCCAGGCGCCTCCCCTGCGTTTGCTGCACTGGCAGCCATCGGCGCAGGGGGGAGAAATGGCGCTGAAAACGTCCTGGGATGCGGTGCCGTCGCTGTTTGTCCGGTTGGCCGAAAGCGAGATGAGCGTAAGTCGGTTTTCATTGCGTAGAGAGGGGGCGGAATTATTGATGACGCTGCAACTGGAGCGCCTGGCGAATGAAGGCTAGCCGCAGTGTATTGCTCTGTTTTTGTTTGCTGACGTTGACAGGAATGCGCGATCCCTTCCGCCCGCCGGAAGATCGCTGCCGGATAGCGGAACTCTCGCAGTGGCGGTATCAGGGCGCGGTGCGTAAAGGCGAGCGATGGACAGGCATTCTTAAAGACAGTCAGCAAAAATGGCGACGAGTGGAAGAAGGGCAGACGCTGGAAAACGGTTGGACGATTGTCCACCTGACGGCGGAAGCCTTAACGTTAACGACCGGTAAAAATTGTGCGCCGCCGCAGTGGCGGTGGCTACGTCAGGGAGCGGACAATGAAGCGATGGATAGCCATAATACTGATAGCCTTGATGCCCGCCGCGCAGGCGGGAAAAGCGGCGAAAGTGACGCTGGTGGTTGACGACGTCCCTGTGGTGCAGGTTTTGCAGACTTTAGCCGAACAGGAGCGGCAGAATCTGGTGGTGTCGCCGGACGTCAGCGGGACATTATCGCTACATCTGACGGATGTGCCGTGGAAACAGGCGCTACAGACGGTGGTCAATAGCGCTGGGCTGGTGCTGCGTCAGGAGGGGAATATTCTCCATGTTCATTCACAGGCCTGGCAGAAAGAACACAGTGCGCGGCAGGATGCCGAGCGGTTAAGGCTTCAGGCTAATTTACCGCTGGAAAACCGCAGCATTAGCCTGCAATACGCCGATGCCGCCGAACTGGCGAAAGCGGGCGAGAAACTCCTGAGCGCGAAGGGAACCATCATGGTAGATAAGCGCACCAACCGCATGCTGTTGCGCGATAACCGCGCGGCCCTGGCGGAGCTGGAAAAATGGGTATCGCAAATGGATCTGCCGGTGGCGCAGGTGGAACTGGCGGCGCATATCGTCACCATTAACGAAAAGAGTCTACGGGAACTGGGCGTAAAGTGGACGCTGGCTGACGCGACGCAAGCGGGCGCGGTGGGTGACGTGACGACGCTTTCCAGTGATTTATCCGTCGCCGCCGCCACCTCACGCGTCGGGTTTAACATCGGGCGCATTAACGGACGCTTGCTGGATCTGGAGCTGTCAGCGCTGGAGCAAAAGCAGCAGTTGGATATTATCGCCAGCCCCCGGCTGCTGGCTTCCCATCTGCAGCCAGCCAGTATCAAGCAAGGCAGCGAAATTCCTTATCAGGTTTCCAGCGGCGAAAGCGGCGCGACCTCCGTGGAATTTAAAGAAGCGGTGCTGGGAATGGAGGTGACGCCCACCGTTTTGCAAAAAGGGCGCATCCGCCTGAAGTTACATATCAGCCAGAATGTCCCCGGTCAGGTACTACAACAGGCTGACGGCGAAGTGCTGGCGATAGATAAACAGGAAATTGAAACGCAGGTAGAGGTAAAAAGCGGCGAGACGCTGGCGCTGGGCGGTATTTTTTCGCGAAAAAATAAATCGGGTAGCGATAGCGTGCCGCTGTTGGGGGATATTCCCTGGCTTGGTCAGCTCTTCCGCCATGACGGCAAAGAGGACGAGCGACGCGAATTAGTGGTGTTTATCACCCCCAGACTGGTGGCGACAGAATAATTTATGCATAAAAAAGCGCTGTTTTTGCACTGAACGCATCTGCGGGATTTGACGTGCGGATGTATTTAGCATACAAGGAGTACCGATTTGAGAGTCGTGCTTTTCGTTGCTTACGCATTGATTAATGCGCTTTGCCTTGCCTAAGGTGTGCATAAGACCGATGATAAACGGCTGAATGTCCGCTGATGCAGACGTATTGGTTCTGCGGATTGCGCACAATTGTTTGAAAGTAGAGCAATTTGTAGGCCGGATATGTTGTTCTGGCCGCCATCCGGCAACGCTAACTCGGGTTTTGCAACAATCAGGCTTGGTGATTTATTCAGTTGCCAAACCCGCTTGAGTATTGAGATAATTTTCAGTCTGACTCTCGCAATATCTTATGAGGTTTCAGTTCATGTCCTGCTGCGCTGGGTGTCTGTGAAGCGGGTTTACCATTAACGAATAGTCTTAGTAGTACCGAAAAAATGGCAGAGAAACGCAATATCTTTCTGGTTGGGCCTATGGGTGCCGGAAAAAGCACTATTGGGCGCCAGTTAGCTCAACAACTCAATATGGAATTTTACGATTCTGATCAAGAGATTGAGAAACGAACCGGAGCTGATGTGGGCTGGGTCTTCGATGTTGAAGGTGAAGACGGCTTCCGTAATCGTGAAGAAAAAGTTATCAACGAATTGACGGAAAAACAGGGTATTGTGCTGGCAACCGGCGGTGGCTCTGTAAAATCGCGTGAAACGCGTAACCGTCTCTCCGCGCGTGGCGTCGTGGTCTACCTTGAAACGACCATCGAAAAACAACTGGCGCGCACGCAGCGTGATAAAAAACGCCCGCTGTTGCAGGTTGAAGCGCCGCCTCGCGAAGTTCTGGAAGCGCTGGCTAACGAACGCAATCCGCTGTACGAAGAGATTGCCGACGTCACCATTCGCACCGACGATCAAAGCGCTAAGGTTGTGGCAAACCAGATTATTCATATGCTGGAAAGCAACTAATTCAAGCAGAATACGCTGGGTAAGCGGGCACAAGTAACTAAGGTGGATGTCGCGTCATGGAGAGGATTACAGTCACTCTCGGGGAACGTAGTTACCCGATCACCATCGCGGCTGGTTTGTTTAACGAACCAGCTTCATTCTTGCCGCTGAAATCAGGCGATCAGGTCATGTTAGTGACCAACGAAACCCTGGCGCCGCTTTATCTGGACAAGGTTCGCGGCGTACTCGAACGGGCGGGCGTTAACGTAGACAGCGTGATTCTTCCTGACGGCGAGCAGTATAAGAGCCTGACGGTACTGGATACGGTGTTTACGGCGTTACTGAAAAAACCGCATGGTCGTGATACCACGCTGGTCGCGCTTGGCGGCGGCGTGATTGGCGATCTCACCGGTTTTGCGGCGGCCAGCTACCAGCGAGGCGTTCGTTTCATCCAGGTGCCAACTACCTTACTGTCGCAGGTTGATTCTTCCGTGGGCGGGAAGACCGCCGTCAACCATCCCCTTGGCAAAAACATGATTGGCGCGTTTTACCAACCCGCTTCTGTGGTTGTCGATCTTGATTGCCTGAAAACGCTTCCCGCACGCGAACTGGCATCGGGACTGGCAGAGGTGATCAAATACGGCATTATACTCGACGCGGACTTCTTCACCTGGCTTGAGGGTAATCTGGATGCGCTATTGCGTCTGGACGGCCCGGCGATGGCGTACTGTATTCGTCGTTGTTGCGAGCTGAAAGCCGAAGTTGTTGCCGCCGACGAGCGTGAAGCGGGCTTACGTGCTTTACTGAATCTTGGACATACCTTTGGCCACGCCATTGAAGCGGAAATGGGATATGGCAATTGGTTACATGGTGAAGCCGTTGCCGCAGGTATAGTGATGGCTGCGCGCGCATCCGAGCGTTTGGGGCAGTTCAGTTCTGCTGATACGCAGCGCATCATCGCTCTACTCGAACGGGCCGGGTTGCCAGTCAATGGCCCTTGCGAGATGTCCGCGCAGGACTATTTGCCGCACATGCTGCGAGATAAAAAAGTGTTAGCGGGGGAGCTGCGTTTAGTGCTTCCGCTGGCCATAGGGAAAAGTGAAGTGCGCGGCGGAGTGTCGCACGAAGTCGTTCTTAGCGCGATTGCTGACTGTCAGCAGGCGTAACAACAAGAAAGGTCAGACTGATATTGCGTAGATGTCAGTCTTTTAGCTTCAGGTTATGTGCAATGTCGTAAGCATTAACCTTTGAGTGGGGTGTTAAATGGATGAATTCAAACCAGAAGACGAGCTGAAACCCGATCCCAGCGATCGTCGTACTGGTCGTTCTCGTCAATCTTCAGAACGCGATAATGAGCCGCAGATCAACTTTAATGACGTTGATCTGGACGCCGACGATCGCCGTCCGACGCGTACGCGTAAAGCGCGTAGTGAAGAACCTGAAGTTGAAGAAGAGTACGAATCCGATGAAGACGATACGGTGGACGAAGAGCGTGTTGAACGCCGTCCACGTAAGCGTAAAAAAGCGGCCCATAAGCCAGCCTCTCGTCAATACATGATGATGGGCGTTGGCGTGCTGGTGCTGCTGCTGTTGATTATCGGTATCGGCTCCGCGCTGAAAGCCCCCTCAACGTCTTCCAGCGAGCCGTCGGCCTCTGGCGAAAAGAGTATCGATCTTTCCGGTAACGCCGCCGATCAGGCGAATGTGACCCAGCCTGCGCCGGGCACCACCTCCGCAGAACAAACCGCGGGCAATACGTCGCAGGATATTTCTTTGCCGCCGATTTCTTCAACGCCGACGCAGGGACAGTCGCCTGTGGTCGCTGACGGTCAGCAGCGCGTGGAAGTGCAGGGCGATCTGAATAATGCGCTGACGCAGAATCCAGAGCAGATGAACAATGTTGCGGTGAATTCTACGTTGCCGACAGAGCCTGCAACCGTCGCGCCAGTTCGCAATGGCAGCACGACGCGTCAGGCGGCGGTTAGCGAACCTGCTGAGCGTCATACCACGCGTCCGGAACGTAAACAGGCCGTCATTGAACCTAAGAAACCGCAGACCACGGCGAAAACCACGACTGCGGAACCGAAGAAACCGGTCGCGCCAGTGAAACGCACGGAACCGGCAGCGCCAGCCGCGACGCCGAAAGCGACCACCACGACGGCTGCGCCGACAGCGACGGCAAGCGCTGCGCCGGTACAAACCGCGAAGCCAGCGCAAGCCTCGACGACGCCTGTCGCAGGCGGCGGGAAAAGCGCCGGCAACGTTGGCGCGTTAAAGAGCGCACCATCCAGCCACTACACATTGCAGCTCAGTAGTTCTTCAAATTACGACAACCTGAACGGTTGGGCGAAGAAAGAGAACCTGAAAAATTATGTGGTATACGAGACGACGCGTAATGGACAACCGTGGTATGTGCTGGTAACGGGGATGTATGCTTCGAAAGAAGATGCTAAACGTGCGGTGTCCACCTTACCTGCCGATGTGCAGGCGAAAAACCCGTGGGCAAAACCGTTGCATCAGGTTCAGGCCGATCTGAAATAATCCAGGCTGTGTCCTGCAATTGCCTGTGAGTGTCGCTGACAGCTATTTTTGTTCAGGACAGGCGCGAGGGGCGCATTTGCTACCGTCAAATGCGCCGTAAAGCAACGCGGCACAGCCTAAAGCGCAGGATGCTGTCGGAGCTTTCTCCACAGCCGGAGAAGGTGTAATTAGTTAGTCAGCATGAAAAAAAATCGCGCTTTTTTGAAGTGGGCAGGGGGAAAATACCCTCTGCTTGATGATATCAAACGACATTTGCCAAAAGGCGAGTGCCTTGTCGAACCTTTTGTGGGTGCCGGATCGGTGTTTCTTAACACCGACTTTTCTCGTTATATCCTCGCCGATATCAACAGCGACCTTATTAGCCTCTATAACATCGTGAAGTTACGTACTGACGAGTATGTACAGGCTTCGCGCGAGCTGTTTATGCCTGAAACTAACCAGGCTGAGGTCTATTACCAACTCCGCGAGGAGTTCAACACCTGCCAGGACCCCTTTCGTCGGGCGGTACTGTTTTTATATCTGAACCGCTACGGTTATAACGGACTCTGTCGCTATAACTTACGCGGGGAATTTAATGTACCGTTTGGTCGTTATAAAAGACCTTACTTCCCGGAAGCGGAGTTGTACCACTTTGCAGAAAAAGCGCAGAATGCGTTCTTTTACTGTGAGTCATACGCAGACAGTATGGCGCGTGCGGACAAGTCGTCGGTGGTCTATTGCGATCCGCCTTATGCGCCGCTGTCCGCCACGGCTAACTTCACAGCGTATCACACCAATAGTTTTAGCCTGACGCAACAAGCGCATCTGGCGGAAATCGCTGAGAATCTGGTCAGTAACCGGATACCGGTGCTCATTTCCAACCATGATACGGCGCTCACACGCGAGTGGTATCAACTCGCAAAATTGCATGTCGTCAAAGTTAGACGCAGTATAAGCAGCAACGGCGGTACACGTAAAAAGGTGGACGAACTGCTGGCTCTGTACCAACCAGGAGTCGCAACGCCTGCAAGAAAATAATTCTCAAGGAGAAGCGGATGAAACAGTATTTGATTGCCCCCTCAATTCTGTCGGCTGATTTTGCTCGCCTGGGTGAAGACACCGCCAAAGCGCTGGCTGCCGGTGCTGATGTTGTACACTTTGACGTCATGGATAATCACTATGTGCCGAACCTGACTATCGGCCCGATGGTGCTGAAATCCCTGCGTCAGTACGGTATTACCGCGCCTATTGATGTCCACCTGATGGTCAAGCCAGTCGACCGTATCGTGCCCGACTTTGCCGCCGCTGGCGCGAGCATCATTACTTTTCACCCGGAAGCCTCCGAACATGTTGACCGCACGCTACAGTTGATTAAAGAACACGGCTGTAAAGCGGGGCTGGTATTCAACCCGGCAACGTCGCTCAGTTATCTCGATTACGTCATGGACAAACTGGATGTGATCCTGCTGATGTCCGTGAACCCAGGCTTCGGCGGCCAGTCTTTTATTCCGCAGACGCTGGATAAACTGCGCGAAGTGCGTCGCCGCATTGATGCGTCCGGTTACGACATTCGCCTGGAAGTGGACGGCGGCGTGAAGGTGAACAATATCGGCGAGATCGCCGCAGCAGGCGCGGACATGTTTGTTGCGGGGTCGGCAATTTTCGATAAACCCGACTACAAAAAAGTGATTGATGAAATGCGCAGTGAGCTGGCAAAGGTAAGTCATGGATAAGTTGCAGAATATTCGGGGCGTCGCCTTTGATCTTGACGGTACGCTGGTGGATAGCGCGCCGGGTCTTGCCGCGGCGGTAGATATGGCGCTGTATGCGCTGGAACTGCCGGTTGCGGGCGAGGAGCGCGTGATTACCTGGATTGGTAACGGCGCAGACGTATTGATGGAACGCGCGCTGACCTGGGCTCGCGAGGAGCGCGCCACGCTGCGTAAGACGATGGGGAAACCGCCCGTTGATGAAGATATTCCTGCCGAGGAACAGGTACGCATTCTGCGTAAACTGTTCGACAGGTATTATGGCGAAGTGGCGGAAGAAGGCACCTTTTTATTTCCGCATGTCGCCGACACGCTGGGCGCGCTGCACGCCAGCGGATTGTCATTAGGTCTGGTGACGAATAAGCCGACGCCGTTCGTCGCGCCGTTGCTGGAATCGCTTGATATCGCCAAATACTTTAGTGTGGTTATCGGCGGCGATGATGTGCAAAATAAGAAGCCGCATCCGGAGCCGCTGTTGCTGGTGGCAAGCCGGCTGGGCATGATGCCGGAGCAGATGCTTTTTGTCGGCGATTCGCGTAATGATATTCAGGCTGCAAAAGCGGCGGGCTGCCCTTCGGTTGGCCTGACATACGGCTACAATTATGGCGAAGCGATCGCCCTTAGCGAGCCGGACGTCATTTATGACAGTTTTAACGATCTTTTGCCCGCACTTGGGCTTCCGCATAGCGATAACCAGGAAATAAAAAATGACTAAGCCCATCGTTTTTAGTGGCGCACAGCCCTCAGGTGAATTGACCATTGGCAACTATATGGGGGCATTGCGTCAGTGGGTAAACATGCAGGATGACTATCATTGCATCTACTGCATCGTAGACCAACATGCTATTACCGTGCGTCAGGACGCGCAGCAGCTACGTAAAGCGACGCTGGATACGCTGGCGCTGTACCTGGCATGTGGTATTGATCCTGAAAAGAGCACTATTTTCGTTCAGTCCCATGTGCCGGAACATGCGCAGCTTGGCTGGGCGCTGAACTGCTATACCTATTTCGGCGAGCTGAGCCGTATGACGCAGTTTAAAGATAAATCTGCGCGCTATGCGGAAAACATTAACGCCGGCCTGTTTGATTACCCGGTGCTGATGGCGGCAGACATCCTGTTGTACCAAACCAATCTGGTGCCGGTAGGCGAAGATCAGAAGCAGCATCTGGAACTGAGCCGCGATATCGCCCAGCGTTTTAACGGGCTGTATGGCGATATTTTCAAAGTACCGGAACCGTTTATTCCAAAATCCGGCGCGCGTGTGATGTCGCTGCTGGAGCCGACGAAGAAAATGTCCAAATCGGACGATAACCGTAATAACGTGATCGGCCTGCTGGAAGATCCGAAATCGGTAGTGAAGAAAATCAAACGTGCGGTCACTGACTCCGACGAGCCGCCGGTAGTGCGTTATGATGTGAAAGAGAAAGCGGGTGTCTCTAACCTGCTGGATATTCTTTCCGCCGTGACCGGTCAGAGCATTCCTGAACTGGAAAAACAGTTTGAAGGTAAAATGTATGGCCATTTGAAAGGCGAAGTGGCGGAGGCGGTTTCCGGAATGCTGTCTGAGTTGCAGGAGCGCTATCATCGTTTCCGCAACGACGAAGCGTTCTTGCAGAAGGTGATGAAAGACGGGGCGGAAAAAGCCAGCGCACGTGCGGCCGAAACGCTGAAAGCCGTTTACGAAGCCATTGGCTTTGTGGCGAAACCGTAACGGTAATTGCTTGCCCGATGGCGCTAGCTTATCGGGCCTACAAACGAGCGTAAGTTGGACAAGGCATCTGCGCCGTACCGTTTATCAGACCTGTAAAAAAACCGGGAAAATCCCGGTTTTTTTGTATCTGCGCAGTCGTTTCTATTATTGATCGGCAGCCGGGCCGCAACCGCCAATAATTTTAGA
This sequence comes from Salmonella sp. NW1250, assembly GCF_051812965.1. Taxonomy (NCBI): domain Bacteria; kingdom Pseudomonadati; phylum Pseudomonadota; class Gammaproteobacteria; order Enterobacterales; family Enterobacteriaceae; genus Salmonella; species Salmonella sp. NW1250. The sequence continues at coordinate 387,170 of NZ_JAMNDD010000004.1, forward strand.
AATAGAAATTGCAGGGTGCAGCAAATAATCGTAGCTGCAGTTATTTTTTTTGTTTTCGATATGACCAGTACAAGCAGTGAGCGTCGCCAGAACCCCTGCCACAACGGCAATTTTTACAAATTTAAACATTTCAAAATCCTTGTTGATAAAACGAGCACTACTGATGGAATAAATATAAGATCTATTTAGCGTATAGTACGATAGCAATTAATGAATCATCCAGGTAGTCCAAATAAGGACTTTATCTTTACCAGGGGATATGATTTAAAAAGGCCGCTTAATAATAAGCGGCCTTTATTAGTGTTATATAATGTCGTTTATTTAACGAAATGTTTTCTTAACGTTAAGCATAAAGCCTTTATCGCTGATACCGTCTTCCTTCCACTGGTAGGCATCCAGATGTAGCGCGGTATCATTGCTGCTGTATTTCACGCCGATGGTTGCCAGACCATTAACGCCGCCGCCTTTTTGACCGTCATCCACGCCGAACGATTGACCCGCCGCACCCTGTAATGACGCTGTACGCTGGCTCTTGCTGTAGCTCAGGTTCGGGCCGCCTTCCAGGGTAGCGGTGGCGCTCCAGCCGTCTTTCCCGGCGTAATCCAGCTTCAGGCCGACAATAGAGTCTACCGCCGTTTCGTTGCCAGAGTTCATGGACAGGTTAAAATCTCCGGCGCTGCGCTCTTTGTAGCCATCTTCTATGGTGTGACGGAATTTCACCCCAGCATACGGCGTGACTTTCAGCGTATCACTCATCATGGTGAAAGTTTTCGCCCCTTCACTGCGAAACTCAAGGTACTGCTGACGCATGTCGGAATCGGCAAGTTTGTTGACATCGCCATAGGCGACAGAACGGCTGCTGTCGAGGTTGTGGACGTCATAACGCAGGCTGTTGTTCCACGCCAGACCTTCATCAAACGCCATGCTGTGCTTCAGGCCAAAGAACTGGCTATAGCCGCCGGTCAGGCCGTTATCGCCTGCGGTTTTCGAACCGTCGCCATCCAGACGCGCAATACCGTACTCCAGCGTCAGATTCTGGCTGGCGGTGAGATCCAACGTCTGGCGTAATGCCAGCATGTCGTACTGGGTGTCGTTGCCCAGCTCCGCACGTGGGTCGCCTTTCGCTACGACGTTGAACGCCAGACCATCTTTAATTTGCGGCGCGGCGTCGGCCAGCATGGTAAAGCGGTTGCTGAGTACACGCGCTTCACGGAATACCGTGGTGGCTTGAGCACCGCTCACCTGCTTGAGTGCGCTGTTCAGCTCGGCGGTAGTACCCACGTTAAGGCTGGTGTACAGCTCGTTGTTGGTGTAACCGGCGTCCAGCGCCTGCGCCACGTCGCTTACCGAGCTGTCGGTCGCCACATCGGCATAGGCGTTTTTAGTCATGGTGACGTCAACGTTGCCGTTGGCATCCTGGCTACCCTGGGCGTTCCAGACTACGGAAGTGGACTGAATCGCGCCTGCGTCGGACAGGTTGCTGCCCTCAACCACGTTGTCAAAGCTGACGGTGGTGTCGGCGGTGCCTGCGGTGAACCCGGTGTTAATTTCCACACCGTTCATGCTGGCGTTGCTGACCTTAAGCTTACCGGCGCTGCCGTCGGCGTTAGTGCCAACCACATAACCGTTCAGGTTGTTGGACGTGCCATCGGTGGTGGAGCCGGAAGTCATGTTACCGTCAGGTTCAACCGGCGTTCCCGGCAACGTATAGTCGGCATAATGCGCCTCATCGCTGTTGCCGTTATTACCGTTTGTCCCTTCGACGTTAACGCTGTCACCCTGTTTAATGAGGCCGGAACCCGTCACGTTATCGTCAATGACGACCGTACCGTTATTGACCACATGACCTGCGCCCGCCACGCTGAACGCGTAAGAGTTATTGGCGTGAATATTAATCGTGCCGTTGTTCTCAATAACCGCGTCGGCGGTGGCATTTTTATCCAGCGCCATCGCCACCATGCCCGTGTCGGTGGTGCCTTCTGTACCCAGTTCAATGGTGCCGTTGTTGACCAGTTGCGCATTTTTGCCGCCATACATACCGTAAGCGTTATTACCGCTGATATTCATGGTGCCGTCATTGACCGCCACGTAATTGCTGTTGGCAGAAAAATCTACCGCGCGGCCATTATCCGCATCGTAGTTGATAACGCCGTTTGACTGGTTCCAGAAGAACGCGTGTTGATCCGGCGCGCTGCTTGCGCCACCGGCCGCATAAGCCAGTGTCGCCGTGGTAGCATTGACCGTACCGTCATTGATGAATGTAGCGCCTGCGCCCCAATAGTTAATCGCCCCCTTATTGGAGGTTGCCGTAAGATCCATCGTCCCTGTGTTATACAGCGTTCCGTTATTCGGATTCAGGTGAATGGCGTTTTTGTTGTTATCAAGGATCAGCGTGCCGGTATTAAAGAATTGTGCGTAATCGTTAATTTCCAGCATTGAGGCGTTGGTCGCGTCTGTTGCGGAGCCAAGCTGGAAGGTACCATCGTTGATGATGGCGCTATTCGCACCGGTGACTTTGGCGCCGGAGGTCATGGTGCCATCCGTGCCGTTAGTTAATACGCCGCCGGTCGTCAGGCTACGGCTGTCAATGGTGCCATTATTAACGATATCGCCGCCATTTTGCGTCAGTTTACCGCTTATGGTGCCATCATTGACAAGGTTACCGGATACCTTGGTATCGCTATTGATAACACCGCTGTCGTTGTTGGTCAGCGTGCCGCTATCCAGGACTGTGATTGGCTTGCCGCTGACCTCTCCGGCATTATTGACGTTCCCTGTCACCACGGCGTTATTTTCAAGCGTGGTGCTTGTTCCGGCATCGGCAATAGTTGCGCCATCCGTGTAAGGGATTGAAACGTCACCGTTTGTTGGATTGTACTCTTCACTGTTTTGGCAATCGTCGCCAAAGCAGACCTGGCCATAGTTAATAATCAGGCCACTGCCGTCGGTCAGGAAGGGCTGGCCGTAATCGGCATCAATATTGATGATGCCGCTGGTGTCATTGATGACGGTGCCGCCGCTGAGCGCCGCCATCCCGACCAACTCGTTTGCCTGGCCGGTAACGCCGTCATCGGCGGTCAGGGTGATTACGCCCTGGTTAATGGCGGTACCGCCGTTGAGCGCCATCATGCCGAACCCGGCGTTGTTAACGGTAATGGTGCCGGTGTTGATAGCGGTGGCGTCGCCATAACCGCCATCGGTGGAGCCCGCTACCATTGCGGAACTGGTGACATAAAGTTGCGGCGGCGCCCAGTAAGTTTTGTCGGTGATATGGTTTTCATCATCCAGCGTCGGGACTAAACCGTCCAGGTAAATATCCCCGGCATTGGACGCCGTGCCTTTACTGGCGGATACGCCATATACTCCTGCGCCCTGCAAATATATGTGGGCGCCGGCATCGTTACTCACCTCGCCGTAACCCTCCGCCAGCATGGCGTAAAGCGTGTTGTTGCGCCACGCAAGCGGGAATCCGAATGCGCCACCATCCACAACCGGAGTTAATGACGACACTACCGTGATGGTTCCTCCCGTTTCATTGTTGAACGTGGAGCCCTGGCCATTGGCGGCGGTGATTGCATTACGGTTATCCTCACCGGTTGTGGCATAGGCGGTAATATCGCCGCTGTTTCCTCCCTGTGCGCCGCTGTTCGCCAGCAACAAAGAGACCGCGCCATTATCCACGATCGTTCCCTGATTATTGATCGTGGAGCCCTGACCCGTGGCGGTTAAGAGCGCATTTTCCATGTAATAACCAGCAGGCAGAAGTGTGCTGTTGACATTAATCGTTGAGCTTTGGTCTAACGTTAAGTTGCCGCCGTTTTGCACATAGGCCAGCGTCACCGCGCCGCCGGTGACGCTGGTAATATCAAGCGTGGACTGACCGCTTAGCGTTACGCTGCTGTCGCCGTTGATATTTATGCCGACAACGGGCGATTCGATGCCATCAGCATCCTGGGTGTAGTTGATATTAATACCGCCAGTTAAGTCCACGGAATTACCATCACCCGTTACACTAAGGCCAACGGCATTCAGATATTGCCCGTCTACATTACTCATATCGCTGACGTTAATGTTGAGCGTGCCGGTGAGATCCACCTGATTATTGTCGCCGCTGACGGACATCCCCTGTAGGGTATCAGTGCTGCCAGCCATCACGCTGTCGTTGTCATAATCGCCGTTGACTGTGACGTTACCGACAATATCCAGCGTGTTGTTATCCCCCGTAATGTCGATACCCGTTGCGCCACGATAGACGCTATCGCTGTCTTCGACGGCGGTTACATTGATATCGCCATCCAGCGTAACCTGTGACATATCTCCGCTCACCTGCGTACCGGTGCCGTTAAGGCTGACGTCGATATCCCCTTTATTTTTGAAGGTATTTTTTTCGCCTGCAATCACAAAACCCACCGAGTCCGCATCATGCACGGTGGCGTTGCCGGTATTTTTTGCTTCATTTCCGGTGCCGTAGGTGATGATACCCATCGCGCCGTCGGTGACCAGCAGATCGCCCGCCTGGGTCAGGCTGCCGTTGTCGCCATTGATAACTACAGCGGCAGAGTCCGCGCCATCCACCGCGATATCGCCGGTATTGGTGATATGGGCATCGTCGCCGTCAATGCGCGTACCGACGGCGCCGTCAGAGATAGTTTGATTACCTTCGTTGATAACGAGCGCGTTGTCGCCATCGATATACAGCGCCGTGGTGTCTGCGCCGCTGACGGTGGTGCTCCCGGCGTTATCGATAACCACGTCGTCGCCGGTAATGTGGGCGCCGGTGCCGCCGTCGGTGATGGTCATATCACCGTCGTTGTTGACGCGGGCGTTATTGCCGTTAATGACGGTGCCGGTGGAGCCTGCGCCGCTGATGTCAGAGGTACCGGTATTCTTAATCGTGGCGTTGTCGCCGTCGATGATGATGGCGGTGCCGCCGCCGCTCACGGCAATGTCACCGGCGAAATTGGTGGTGGTGCCGTTGCCGGAAATCAGCGCGCCGGTGGCGTTGTCCACCGTTGAGTGGCCCGAAATGGTGTTGGTGGTGCCGTCGCCGGAGATAACCATGCCGGTGGCGCCGTCGGTCACACTGGAGTCCCCGGTGAGCGTGTTGACGGTTCTATCGCCGGAAATAATCACGCCGGTGCGATCCTGGCCGCTGATATCCATGCCGCGATCGGAATTATGCGCCTGGTCATCGCCGCTGATAACGGTGGTTTTATCGTCGGCAATAATCAGATAGCCACGGCTGTCGTACTTCCAGTAGAGACCGTTTTCCTGGGTGCCTTCAATCACGGCGGCATTGGCGTCGGTCACGTCCCAGTCGGTGACGTTCAGCGTTTTGCCGTCCGCGGTGGTGAGCTGCCACTGGTTGTCCTGTTCTGAATAATTCCACACGGCACCCTCGAGAACGCTGCCGTTATCCAGTTTGAAGCTATCGAAGGTCAGGGTGTCTTTGCCTTTATCGATGGTGACGCCGTTGCTGAAGGTAATAACCGAGTCATCCGGGGGCGTGTCGTCGTCATCGCCGCTATCATCGGGCGGGGTTACATCGTCATCGCCGCTATCATCGGGCGGGGTCACATCGTCATCGCCGCTATCGTCGGGCGGGGTTACATCGTCATCGCCGCTATCGTCGGGCGGGGTTACATCGTCATCGCCGCTATCGTCAGGCGGGGTTACATCGTCATCGCCGCTATCGTCGGGCGGGGTTACATCGTCATCGCCGCTATCATCAGGCGGGGTTACATCGTCATCGCCGCTATCGTCGGGCGGGGTTACATCGTCATCGCCGCTATCGTCGGGTGGGGTCACATCGTCATCGCCGCTATCGTCGGGTGGGGTCACATCATCATCGCCGCTATCATCGGGTGGGATCACATTGTCATCGCCGCCATCGTCAGGCGGGGTGACGTTGCCGCCATCGTCGGGTGGGGTAACGTCGCCGCCATTATCGGGCGTAGGGGGGGTATAAGAATGATTAGAATCTCCGCCACCGTTATTTTCAACGCCAATAGCCACACCTGCGACCAGTGCAGCAACGCCGCCAGCAACCCAGCCCCAGTGATTATCATTTTCAGGTGTAGCAAGGCAGGTCGGTGAGAGTTTTGCGCGTTTTTCTTTAGGCAGGGAGGAGATATTACTGGGACATTCTTTTTCATCATCGTTATTTTCTGCGGCGATGGCCGGAATGTAATAACTTTGTAGCGTTAAAGCGATAGCGATAGAAATAAGTTTTTTCTTTTGCATAGGGTTCATCCTTAATTAATATTTTCCTTGCGTACTAAACATATGCAGAGAGCGATACAGGCAATGATGAAATGGCCAGAAGAAAAATTATGCTTTAGTGTTTATTTTATCACCCGATAACCAGGTCAGGTCAAATTGAGTGCTTAACGGTGTTATTTATTGTATGAATGAATAAGAGGTGAATTTGACGAATAAAAGGGTTTTTAGGCAGAATTATTACTATTTAAATTTTTCTGGTGTATTTAAAGTTGATTTCTTAATTCACTTTTAAGTAAAAATAATTTGAGATTACGAGTAGTTGTAAAATAAAGCCCTGTTATTCAGGGCTTTATTTTAATTAATAATTAGAGAACCAATTTAATTTATCGCGTAAGCCAACGACCCGGCCAACGATAATCAGCGCCGGGCTTTCAACCTGTTGCGCTAATTCACCAAGCTGCGTCAGCACACCGTGGACGACGCGTTGCTTCACAGAGGTACCGTTTTCTACCAGCGCAACCGGCATATCGGCCTGCATACCGAATGCGATCAGTTTTTCCTGGATAGTCGCTGCCTGATTCAGCCCCATGTAGAACACCAGCGTCTGTTTTTCTGCCGCCAGGTTTTCCCAGTCCAGCTCGCCGCCGGTTTTCAGGTGACCCGTGACCAGACGTACGCTCTGTGCGTAATCGCGATGGGTTAGCGGAATACCGGAGTAGGCGGAGCAGCCGGAAGCCGCGGTAATCCCCGGCACTACCGAGAAAGGAATACCGGCATGACACAGCGTTTCCAGCTCTTCGCCGCCGCGACCAAAGATAAAGGGATCGCCGCCTTTCAGGCGTACCACGCGTTTACCTTTTTGCGCTTCACGCAGCAGGATCTGGTTGATTTCCTCCTGTGGGACGCAGTGGTAACCCGCGCGTTTCCCCACAAAGACCCGATCGGCATCGCGGCGTACCAGGTTCATAATGTCGTCGGAGACGAGGCGATCGTAAACCACGATATCCGCCTGTTGGATTTGTTGTAACCCTTTCAGCGTCAGCAGTCCGGCATCGCCCGGCCCGGCGCCGACCAGCACGACTTCGCCACGGTGATCCAGCGGTTCGCTAAACAGGCGTTCGGTTGTCGCGTTAACCGCTTTCTCATCGGCATTCGCCAGCGACTGCGCCAGCCGGTCATTGACGAAAAATTTTTCCCAGAAGCGACGACGTTCGCCCATCGTGGCAAACTGCTTTTTCACTCGGGCGCGGAGTTGCCCGGCATAGCGCGCGACCTGCCCCAGATGCTGCGGCAGCAGCGATTCCAGTTTCTCGCGCAGCAGACGCGCCAGCACTGGGGAAGTGCCGCCCGAGGAGACGGCGACCATCAGCGGCGAGCGGTCAATAATGGAGGGCATGATAAAGCTGGCGGCTTTCGGCGCATCCACCACGTTGCAGAAGATACGGCGTGACTCCGCCGCGTCGCTGACGCGCTGGTTGACGGTATCGTCGTCGGTGGCCGCGATCGCCAGCCAACACGAGTCGAGAAGTGCTTCGTCGAACGGTCCCTCAACCAGAGTCAACATGCCTTCATTTGCCCATACGGTGAACTGTGGAATAAAGGTTAGCGCATTGACCGTTAAACGTGCGCCTGCTTCCAGCAGTAACCGTGCTTTGCGTTCTGCGACATCGCCACCGCCGACGATCAGACAGTCGCGGTCGCGTAATTGACAAAATATAGGCAAATGGTCCACGACATTACCCCTTAATGGTTAGCTGTAACCTTAATTTGGTTGGTTTTTTGCGGAACAGGACGCTCCGATTTCGGCGTAGCATACCAATAACCCAATCCCATGAACACGACGCCGGACAAAGTATTACCCAGAGTGACCCATAACAGGTTGTGTCCGATTCCGGACAGGGTATAGGCGTCGCTGTGATGACCAAACCAGGAGAGGGCAAACAGCGTCATATTCGCGACGGAGTGCTCGTAGCCGGAAGCGATAAACGCCAGCAGACACCACCAGATAGCAAGAAATTTTGCCGTGCCTTCGGTGCGGATTGCCATCCAGATTGCCAGACAAACCAGCCAGTTACACAGCGCGCCTTTGAAGAACAGTACCGTGGCGGGTGCGGTGGTTTTCGCCAGCGCGACTGAGTGAACGATGCTGGTATCTACCGGCAACAAACTGCCGCCGCCCCAGCTGTAAAGCAGGGCGACAAACACGGAACCGACCAGGTTGCCGAGCCAGGTTTGCGGCAGGATAGCCCACATTTGACCGTGGCTGATAGTGCCTGCTTTGACGCCTAGCGTCAGGAACATGGTGTGGCCGGTAAACAGTTCGGAACCGGCGATGATGACCAGCGTTAAGGCGATACCGAAGGTCGCTCCCATTACCAAAGGACGCACGGACGGGTCGAGCAGATTGCCGAGGGTGAAAATAAGAATGATGCCGAGACCGACATAAGCCCCGGCCATTGCCGAACTGACCCAGAAGCCGAGCGGATTATTCGCCGACAGGCGTGCGATGCGCGCAGCGTTAGCCGCACACTTGTTGATAGTGTCTGTAAACATTTGATTATCCTTTTCTCACTTCATCCTTTGCACTGCCTCTTTGTTGGCTGCCCTCGCTCACCCCAGTCACATAGTGAACTATGCTCCTGGGGATTAATGAGGGACATCCTTGTCCCTCACCGAAGGCAGCCAGCGGCTGTTCAAATTCGTTCCTGACGAATTTGTTGCTCAGTTGCCGCCGCGATGCAGTACAAATGATTTTGTGATAACAATTAAAATGAAAAAAAATACAAAAAAGGGGAGGCGTTGCGCCTCCCAAAAATAATTAACCGCGCAACTGCACCACGCCGTCTTTTACCCGCGCGTCGTACTGTTTCACAGAGAACTGCTCATCTTCCATGCACAAACCATCGCTCAGGCGGAAGCGCTGCTTTTTCAACGGGCTGGCGACCCACAGTTCGCCCTGATGTTCCGCAATCAGTCCACGAGACAGCACGCTGGCCTCAAAGAACGGGTCGATGTTGCTGATCGCGAACACCTGATCGCTATGGTAAGGACGGAAAATCGCCACCTGTTCGCCGCCTGACAGCGCGCAGACGCCGGTTCCCGGCAGGATGTCATCGATTTTGCAGATGTTTTGCCACTGACTCATGCGTTTTCCTCCACCAGAGTGACCGGGATACGTTCATACGGCGTGGCCGGTCGATGCTGTTCACGTTCCGGGACGACCTGGACATTTGGGTCGCGCTTGTCGCTGTTGATGAAGTGTTTGAAACGAACCTGCGCCGCTGGCGTGTTGACGGTCTCCGTCCACTCGCAGACCACCGCTGCGCGCAGGCGCGCCATCTCTTCTTCCAGATGTTCGTTCAGGCCCAGCTTATCGTCGATGATGACCGATTTCAGATAGTCGATGCCGCCTTCCAGGTTATCTAACCACGGCGCGGTACGGGTCAGCTTATCGGCAGTACGGATGTAGAACATCATAAAGCGGTCGAGGTACTTGATCAGCGTGTCGCGATCGAGATCGGCTGCCAGCAGATCCGCATGACGCGGTTTCATGCCGCCGTTACCGCAGACGTACAGGTTCCAGCCTTTCTCAGTGGCGATAATGCCGACATCTTTACCCTGCGCTTCCGCACATTCACGGGTACAGCCGGAGACGCCGAACTTCATTTTGTGCGGGGTGCGAATGCCTTTGTAGCGGTTTTCCAGCTCCACGCCGAAACCGACGCTGTCGCCCACGCCGTAGCGGCACCAGGTGCTGCCGACGCAGGTTTTCGCCATCCGCAGCGCTTTGGCATACGCGTGACCGGTTTCGAAACCGGCTTCAATCAGTTGACGCCAGATTTCCGGCAGATCGTCTTTTTGCGCGCCAAACAGACCGATACGCTGAGAACCGGTAATTTTGGTATAGAGGTTAAACTCGCGGGCGATACGACCCACGGCCACCAGACCTTCCGGGGTGATTTCACCGCCAGCGGAGCGCGGGATCACCGAGTAAGTACCGTCTTTCTGGATATTCGCCAGGAAGTTATCGTTAGTATCCTGTAGCGGCGTGTGCTGCGGTTTGAGGATGTATTCGTTCCAGCACGACGCCAGCAGCGAACCGACGGTCGGCTTACACACTTCGCAGCCGTAGCCTTTACCGTGTTTCGCCAGCAGTTCTTCAAAGGTTTTGATACCTTCCACGCGGATTAAGTGGAACAGTTCCTGACGAGAATAAGCAAAGTGCTCGCACAGGTTGTTGTTGACTTCAATACCCTGTTTCGCCAGTTCGGCGTTCAGTACCTGCGTCACCAGCGGGATGCAGCCGCCGCAGCCGGTTCCGGCTTTGGTTTCCGCTTTCAGCGCCGCCACGGTATGGCAGCCTTTATTGATAGCGGCGATCAGATCGCCTTTAGTCACATCGAAGCAGGAGCAGATCTGCGCGCTGTCCGGCAGTTTATCCACGCCGATAGCGGGTTTACCACTGCTCGCGTGCGACGGCAGGATCAGTGAATCCGGGTTTTCCGGCAGTTCGATGGCATTCAGTACCAGTTGCAGCAAATTGCCGTAATCGCTGGTGTCACCGACCAGTACTGCGCCGAGCAGCGTTTTGTTATCTTCGCTGACAATAAGACGTTTGTAGACTTCTTTGCTTTCATCGAGGTAAACGTAGCTACGCGCGCCCGGCGTGCGGCCATGCGCGTCGCCGATGCCGCCGACGTCCACGCCCAGCAGCTTCAGTTTGGCGCTGAGATCCGCGCCTTCAAAGGCGTTTGCACTGCCGAGGATATGGTCAACGGCAACCTGGGCCATTTTATAGCCCGGTGCGACCAGACCGTAAACGCGGTTGTTCCAACTGGCGCACTCGCCGATAGCGTAGATATCCGGGTCAGACGTCTGGCAGGTGTCGTTAATCACGATACCGCCGCGCTGCGCGACGGCCAGACCGCACTGGGTAGCCAGCTTGTCGCGGGGGCGAATACCGGTAGAGAAGACGATAAAATCGACTTCCAGCTCGCTGCCGTCGGCAAAACGCATAGTCTTACGCGCTTCGTTACCCTGCTGAACAATCTCTTGCGTGTTTTTACTGGTGTGTACACGCACGCCCATGCTTTCGATCTTGCGACGTAGCTGCTCGCCGCCCATCTGATCGAGCTGTTCCGCCATCAGCATTGGCGCAAATTCAATGACGTGCGTTTCCACGCCGAGGTTTTTCAGCGCGCCAGCGGCTTCCAGCCCCAGCAGACCGCCGCCGACCACCGCCCCGCGCTTGCTGCGACGGGCGCAGGCTTCGATAGCGTTGAGGTCTTCAATGGTACGGTAAACGAAGCAATCCTGGGTTTCGGAGCCTTTAATCGGCGGAATCCACGGATATGAACCGGTCGCCATGATCAGCTTGTCATAATAAACGGTACGACCCGCGCTGGAGTGAATCACTTTCTCCTGACGGTTAATGGTAATTGCGCGTTCGCCAACCAGTACCTTCACGCCGTGCTTCTCGTAAAATCCTTCACGCACCAGAGAGAGCTCTTCCGCGGTGTGGTGAGAGAAGTAGGATGACAGGTGGACACGGTCATAGGCTTTACGGGGTTCTTCACAGAACACGGTAATGTCGAACAGGCTAGCGTCGGATTTATCAAGGAGATCCTCAATAAAGCGGTGGCCGACCATACCATTACCGATAATAGCGAGTCTGACTTTGCTCATTTTTGCCTCAATTTCTTTTCTATTACCGCCTACCTTAACGATTCAGCAACCCCGCTTATTGATGTAAATCAAATTCACCTTTATATACCTCTTAATGGGTATATGGCTGATTTGTCTGGATTTTTATAAGTGGCGGAATTGTCAGGCTTTTCAGGTTTGTACAAATAACATACAAAATGAGGGGTTTTTAGACCAACAGGCCTACCTCGTCAGGAGGGGGATAGAGTGCCGGAGGGCGACGTCGCCATCCGGCAAGGATTATCAATGCGTAGCCGGCGCGCTATGTTGGCGATGACGGGACACAAAGCCGAGCGCAAAGCACATCACAAAGACCACCGCATACAGACCATTCGCGGTGAGTAACGCCGCCTGTGGGCCGCTGTGCGCCACAATCGGGCCGGTGACGACGAAGGTCAGCATCGTTCCTATGGTGCCGCAGGTCAGAATAAAGTTAACCAGCTTAGGCGAGGCCACTTTCGTTTGCTGCGATCCCAGCGTAATGATGGAGGTATAAATGGCGCTGGAGAAGAAGCCCAGCGTCAGAATAAACCACGGCATATGGGCCTGCGTGCCGGTAATAAACAGATACATCAGTACCGCCGCCATACCCGCCAGTACGGTCAGAATGCGTTGCAGATCGAAAAAGCGCAGGATAAAGCTGAACGCCCACATGCCAAACATATAGGACATCCAGAAATCACTCACCAGCGCCCCGGCGTCATTCAGGCTCATGCCGAGGCCTTTGGCGTATTCCGGCACCCAGGAGATAAAGCCTAATTGACCGAGGATATAGCACAGCGCGGCGACGGCGAGAAACAGTACGCCAATGCCCCATTTTTCTTTGACGACAGGTGCCTGAGAGTGCTGCGCATGTTTACCCAGCGCCGGAAATTCACAGCCGAAGGTCAGGATGAAAATCGCCAGGTAGACCAGGCCGATGCAGGCGTAGACCCAGTACCACTCAATACTACGCGCCAGCAGGAAGGCGGCGACCATAGGAAAAATCATCCCCGCCATGCTGAAGAAGGAGTCGGTAAACAGCAGTCGGGAACCGCGCTGACGCCCTTCATACAGTTGCGTAATCAGGAAGGTGCCAATCGACATGGTGATCCCGCTGACCAGCCCCAGCACAAACATCGCCGCTGAGAACAACGCCAGGCTGTGGCTGAACATCAGCCCGGCCACCGCCAGCACCATCAGGATAAAACCAAAGCGTAGCTGTGTTTTCAGCGGGATGATTTCCATCAGCCACGCATTGAGGAAGATCGAGATCAAAATCCCGGCGTTCAGGAAAGTAAAGGTGTTACTCATGCTGGAAACGGGCAGCTGAAAATAGTCTGCGATATTTCCCATCACCATCCCGGTGACAATCACCAGCGCCCCGGTCAGGGCGTAGGAAAGAAAGCTGATCCATGTGAGCTTGATGCGGTTGCTGTTAGTCATGTCTGGCCTTGAAGAGAAGTGAAGCGCGTGGAGGGCGCGTTAAGCGGGCAGATTTTAGGCGCTTTTGTGATGCATTTAAATAATTATTAGTGATAGTAATGTTCATTACATTTTTTAATATGATGTTTGTCACATCATATTGCAAGAATACGGCGTTGCGTCGTAACGTTACATTTGTTTCATATACGTAAAATTAGGTAAAGGGCTGGCCTGGCCCAGGAAGGCTCTTTAAAATCATTCCACTTGCTTTATTTCTGCTCTCTTTAAGGAAATCTCATGCTCAAATCGACTCTGGCGGCTGTCGCAGCTGTTTTCGCTCTTTCTGCTCTTTCTCCCGCAGCGTTGGCAGCAAAAGGCGATCCTCATGTGCTGTTAACCACCTCCGCCGGGAATATTGAGCTGGAGCTGAACAGCCAGAAAGCGCCGGTTTCTGTGAAAAACTTTGTCGATTACGTCAACAGTGGTTTCTATAACAACACTACGTTTCACCGAGTTATTCCTGGCTTTATGATTCAGGGCGGTGGTTTTAACGAGCAGATGCAGCAGAAGAAACCGAATCCGCCTATTAAGAATGAAGCCGACAACGGTCTGCGTAATACTCGCGGCACGATCGCGATGGCGCGCACCGCAGATAAAGACAGCGCCACCAGCCAGTTCTTTATTAACGTCGCGGATAACGCTTTTCTCGACCACGGCCAGCGCGACTTTGGCTATGCGGTATTTGGTAAAGTGGTAAAAGGTATGGATGTCGCCGATAAAATCTCACAGGTACCGACGCACGATGTCGGGCCTTATCAGAATGTGCCGACAAAACCAGTCGTTATCCTTTCCGCGAAAGTCCTGCCATAAAACATGCCTGCGCGGGCGCGAGCCGCCCGCGTTTTCTCCCTGTCTCAGCGTAACCTGAAATTGCTGCTTATACTTGTGGTCAAGCACAGACATATTCAGGGAGGCCCGGTGAAGAAACTTACCGATAAACAAAAGTCACGCTTTTGGGAACAGCGGCGCAACGTTAACTTCCAGCAAAGCCGCCGTCTCGAAGGTATTGAGATCCCTTTAGTAACTCTGACCGCCGATGAAGCGCTGGCACGTCTTGACGAGCTTCGGAGGCACTATGAGCGATAAATTTGGCGAAGGGCGCGATCCGTACCTCTATCCGGGGCTGAATGTGATGCGTAATCGGCTGGGGATTCATCAGGCCCAGCGACTGGCGCAAGCGGCATATGAAATGACCGCGCTCCGTGCCGCCACGATTGAACTGGGGCCGCTGGTACGCGGCTTGCCTCATCTGTGCGCGATTCATCGCCAGCTCTATCAGGATATTTTCGACTGGGCAGGGCAACTGCGGGAGGTCGATATTTACCAGGGCGATACCCGTTTCTGCCACTTTGCCTATATCGAAAAAGAGGGCAACGCTCTGATGCAGGATCTGGAAGAAGAGGGCTATCTGGTCGGTCTGGCGCACGAGAAGTTTGTCGAGCGGCTGGCGCATTACTACTGCGAAATTAACGTGCTTCATCCGTTTCGTTTGGGGAGCGGGCTGGCGCAGCGCATCTTCTTTGAACAACTGGCGTTACATGCAGGCTATGCGCTGAGTTGGCAAGGTATTGCGGTTGAAACATGGAAGCAGGCGAACCAGAGCGGCGCGATGGGCGATCTCTCCGCTTTGCAGGCGATTTTTCAGAAAGCGATAAGCGAAGCTCGCGAAACTGAGTAAAATAGTGCGGTTCTACTCACCCGGAGCCGCCATGATCCTGCTTATCGATAACTATGATTCCTTTACCTGGAACCTCTACCAGTATTTTTGTGAACTGGGCGCGGAAGTGCAGGTCCGGCGCAATGATGCGCTGACGCTGGCGCACATTGACGCTTTGAACCCGCAAAAAATCGTTATCTCTCCTGGCCCCTGTACGCCGAATGACGCTGGCATTTCACTGGCGGTCATCCGCCATTATGCCGGACGTATTCCGATGCTGGGCGTTTGCCTGGGTCATCAGGCGATGGCGCAGGCCTTTGGCGCGTCGGTGGTGCGGGCAGCGAAAGTGATGCACGGTAAAACGTCACCTGTTACGCATAATGGACAGGGCGTGTTTCGGGGATTGCCCAGCCCGTTAACCGTGACACGTTACCACTCGCTGATTGTCGACCCTGCCACGTTGCCAGAGTGTTTTGAGATCACCGCCTGGAGCGAAACGCAGGAGATTATGGGCATTCGCCACCGCGAGTGGGATCTGGAAGGCGTGCAGTTCCACCCGGAAAGTATTCTCAGCGAACAAGGACACGCTCTGCTGAAAAATTTCCTCCGGCGTTGATTTGTGGTTGCTATTGAGTGATTTTTTATTCATATTTTGTGATTATAATTTCACTGGCATTTCTACTTAACCGGGTGGTAATGATATGGCAACTGAACAAACGGCTATTACGCGCGCAACTTTTGATGAGGTAATTCTGCCTGTTTATGCACCGGCGGACTTTATTCCGGTCAAAGGTAAAGGCAGCCGCGTATGGGATCAGCAGGGCAAAGAGTATATCGATTTCGCCGGCGGGATTGCAGTGACTGCGCTGGGCCATTGCCATCCGGCACTGGTCGAGGCGCTGAAATCCCAGGGGGAAACCTTGTGGCATACCAGTAACGTTTTTACCAATGAACCAGCGTTGCGTCTGGGACGTAAACTGATCGACGCCACGTTTGCCGAGCGCGTGCTGTTTATGAATTCCGGCACCGAAGCGAACGAAACCGCTTTTAAACTGGCGCGTCATTATGCCTGCGTGCGCCATAGCCCGTTCAAAACGAAAATCATTGCCTTCCATAACGCCTTTCATGGCCGTTCCTTGTTTACCGTCTCTGTAGGCGGGCAGCCGAAATATTCCGACGGCTTTGGGCCAAAACCCGCCGATATTATTCACGTTCCCTTCAACGATCTTCATGCGGTGAAAGCGGTAATGGATGACCACACCTGCGCGGTGGTGGTCGAGCCGATTCAGGGTGAAGGCGGCGTGCAGGCGGCTACATCGGAATTCCTCAAAGGGTTACGCGACCTGTGTGACGAGCATCAGGCGTTGCTGGTGTTTGATGAAGTGCAGTGTGGGATGGGGCGCACCGGAGACCTGTTTGCCTATATGCACTACGGCGTCACGCCGGATATCCTCACCAGCGCCAAAGCGTTAGGCGGCGGTTTTCCGGTGAGCGCCATGCTGACCACGCAGGAGATCGCCTCGGCCTTCCATGTCGGTTCGCACGGTTCAACCTATGGCGGCAATCCGCTGGCCTGTGCGGTGGCTGGCGCGGCATTCGATATTATTAATACGCCAGAGGTACTACAAGGTATTCACACTAAGCGGCAACAGTTTGTGCAACATTTGCAGGCGATTGACGAGCAATTTGACATTTTCAGCGATATTCGCGGCATGGGTCTGCTGATTGGCGCGGAACTGAAGCCGAAGTACAAAGGCCGGGCGCGCGATTTTCTGTACGCAGGAGCGGAGGCCGGCGTGATGGTGCTCAATGCCGGAGCCGACGTGATGCGTTTTGCCCCGTCGCTGGTGGTGGAAGAGGCGGATATCAATGAAGGAATGCAGCGCTTTGCGCAGGCGGTAGGGAAGGTGGTGGCCTGATGGCGGATTGCCGGATAAGCGTAGCGCATCCGGCAGTCGGACTTAACCTTTTGTATCCCGTAGCCGCTTACTCAGCCAGATACCGTGATGCGGACGCTGACGCCAGGCCATCGACGAAATGGTGTGCATGGTGTTCAGATGGCCAATGATGCGCTGTAAATGTTGTTCCAGAGTGCTCAATAAGCCATGTGACGGCATGTCCGGCGACTCCAGAATATTGACATCGCCGGAGCCGCCTGGCCTGTCGTACTCCAGGCGCTGCTGGCAGCGCTGAATCGCAATCTCGCAAGATTCCAGATAGCGCTGCGCCAGATCCGGCGTCAGCATGGTGTGTTCCCGCGCCAGCGTCGTCATGGCGTTGATATGCTCGACAATAAACTGGCTGTGCGTGACCCACAGTTTCATATCCGACAGATAGTGGGTATTGAACCCGGGTTCCTGCATTGCCTGATTTAACGAGTTGAATAACGTGTTATGCGCCTGGTTGACCCGCATTCTTTGATAAGCGAGCGGGGTGGCTTGCGGATCGTTACTGAGGATCAGTCGGATAGCTTCTTGATCGGCTTCCAGCGCATCATGGGCGTTTTTACGTAATAGCCCGCTTTGCCATTGCGGCCACAGCCAGACCATGCCGCCAAAGGCAATTAAACAGCCAATCAGCGTATCGATCAGCCTCGGCACAATAAACTGCTCTCCGTTTAACGTCAGTAACTGGATGGTGTATACCGCCGTCACCGTAAAGCCGACCGTCGCCCAGCCGTAGTTTTTACGAATAATCAGATAACTTGCCAGCGTTAGTACCAGCATGACCGCCAGCGTAATGCTTTCGGGAATATGTAAGTGCAGCGTGACGCCGGCAATCACCAGGCCGACCAGCGTTCCGACCGAACGGTGCAGAATACGTACGCGCGTCGCGCCATAGCCGTTTTGGGTGACAAACAGCACCGTCATGAGGATCCAGTACGGTTTGGGCAGGTGCAACGCGCTGCCCATCAGACTGGCGATGCTCATCATCACGCTGATGCGTCCGGCGTTGCGTAGCGCCGGCGATTTTAGAGACATATAATTTTTCAGCGCCGGAAGTAGCGGCAGGCGACGCTGTTTATCGGCCATCAGGTCGCGGGCGTACAGCGGCCGCTGAGTACGCAGCACACGGGCGATTCGACTGAAGTGCCAATAGCAGAACTGGCCTACCGGATTTTCAGGATGCTGATTGGCGATCTTCTCCAGAGCGCCAATCTGTTTTTCCATGGAGAAGCGCGTCGGCAGACGATGATAAAGAATGTCATCCGCCAGCACGCGCAGACGGGCGGCGACCGTTTGCGCATTCCAGCGAATCACCTCTTCCGCATGGCTGCGTTCTACCAGTTTCTGTACCTCTTCCGGCTGATGCAAGCTGACGGAGATGTGCTCCTGCAAATCCATCGCTTCCTGAAAAGCCCGTAGTAGACGCTTGTAATCATTATTGTTGTGCGCCGAAAGCATATGCATCTGTTGGTAACACTGGGTAATGAGATCGACCGCTTTTTGCTGGCGTATCAGCAGGGGAGGCAGCGCTTTTTCCGGATCGATATGTTGGGTGAGCAGGCTGTATTTCGCTTCACAATAATCGGCCAGTTCACGGTATAACAAACTCAATGACTCGCGCAGCGGCTGTTCGCGCCATAGCCAGAACCAAAACCAGTTAAACACGCCGTACCATAGCGTGCCCAGCGCATAAATGAGCAGCGGCTCCCAGACGGGCATGTATCCCGCAAGACTCAGGGTAAAGATGGCGGCAATCAGCGACGCTGGCAGTAGCCGCGCGTGAAGCGGGCTAATTTCCGCCGTCACGCCAAGCACCAGCGTGAGCCCGGTCAGGATCAACGGCAGGGGGATGGATTCCGCCAGCAGAAGTTGCGTTACCAGACTGCATCCGGCGAACAGCGACGCGCCGATGATCAGGCGTTTAAAAAAACGTTTGTGCGGGGTATCCAGACCTGCAATGTTGCAGCAGGCGGGAACGAGAGAGAAAAGCAAGCCCAGGTGTAGTTGGCCTATCAATAAACCGACAGCCACAGGCAGGCACAGCACCAGCGTTTGCCGTAGTGCGTAATTAATCTCTGGGTGATAAATCAGTCTTCGCCACATCGATGCAAACAAAAATGGCGCATGATAAAACGCGCCATTCTGACGGAATTAACGGGTGCCGTAGACGACGATGGTCTTGCCATGCGCGGAGATCAGGTTTTGATCTTCCAGCATTTTCAAAATACGACCAACGGTTTCGCGGGAGCAGCCGACGATCTGGCCGATTTCCTGACGGGTGATTTTGATCTGCATCCCATCCGGGTGCGTCATGGCATCGGGCTGTTTCGCCAGATTCAGCAGCGTCTGAGCGATACGCCCGGTGACGTCAAGGAAGGCGAGGTTACCTACTTTTTCAGAGGTGACTTGTAAGCGACGAGCCATCTGGGAAGAGAGGCGCATCAGAATATCCGGGTTGACCTGGATTAATTGGCGAAATTTTTTGTAGGAAATTTCAGCGACCTCACATGCGGTTTTCGCACGTACCCAGGCGCTGCGTTCCTGACCTTCTTCAAACAGGCCCAGTTCACCAATAAAATCACCCTGATTCAGATAAGAAAGGATCATTTCTTTCCCTTCCTCATCTTTGATCAGCACTGCCACGGAGCCTTTAACGATGTAGTACAGCGTTTCTGCTTTTTCACCCTGGTGAATCAGCGTGCTCTTTGACGGGTACTTATGAATGTGGCAATGAGACAAGAACCATTCAAGAGTCGGGTCTGTTTGCGGTTTGCCAAGCACCATGCGCGGTTATCCTCTGTTATAAGCTGTCTCCAGAGCCAGAAAACGGCACTGTCTCTGGGGTTGCAAAAATATACTTCCCGCTACCTGGGAAGGGGGCTACGAAAATAGATTGTAGCCTGTAATGTGATGTCCTCTGCATACATGCAGTACGTCAATGTATTACTGTAGCATCTTGTCTGTTTTAGCATAGCTTTCGCCGTGTGTCTCCTGGTGTCTCGCTTCAGCATGACCCAGGTCGCCTTCCATTGCGACTTTTGTTGTATGCGCGTAATCTTTCAGGAAAATTGAAACATTGGAGTTACGAAATATGCAAGCGCGTGTAAAGTGGGTTGAAGGGCTCACGTTCCTCGGAGAGTCCTCCTCCGGCCACCAGATTTTAATGGATGGCAACTCCGGTGACAAAGCGCCGAGTCCGATGGAGATGGTATTAATGGCGGCTGGCGGATGTAGCGCTATTGATGTGGTATCAATCCTGCAAAAGGGCCGTCAGAATGTCACCAACTGCGAAGTGAAGCTGACATCCGAGCGCCGGGAAGACGCGCCGCGCCTGTTTACGCACATTAATCTGCATTTTATCGTTACCGGCAGCGATCTGAAAGAGGCTGCCGTCGCGCGCGCTGTCGATCTCTCCGCGGAAAAATATTGCTCGGTGGCGCTAATGCTGGAAAAAGCGGTCAATATTACCCATTCGTATGAAGTAATTGCGGCGTAACACGTGATGCCGGATGGCGGCGTGGCCTTATCCGGCCTACCTGTTTTTATCTCGTAGGCCCGATAAGAGTAGCGCCATCGGGCATTTCAACGCGGTTATTCGATTTTTTTGCCTTCCATTAATCGTTGCACCAGCGGCAACATAATCAGCTCCATCGCCAGCCCCATTTTGCCGCCCGGCACCACTAATGTATTAATGTGAGAAATGAACGAGCCCTGGAGCATCGCCAGGAGCCAGGGAAAATCGATCCCTTCCAGATTGCGGAAATGGATCACCACAAAACTCTCATCCAGCGAGGGAATACCCTTTGCGGCGAACGGATTGGACGTGTCGACGGTCGGTACGCGCTGGAAGTTGATATGGGTACGCGAGAACTGCGGCGTAATGTAATTGATGTAGTCGTCCATGGAACGCACCACGGAATCCATCACCGCTTCACGGGAGTGTCCGCGCTCGCTGGTGTCGCGAATCAGTTTCTGAATCCACTCGAGGTTGACGATAGGCACCACGCCAACCAACAGATCAACATGACGCGCGACATCATGTTGCGGGGTGACGACGCCGCCGTGCAGTCCTTCATAAAACAGCACATCGGTCGGTTCGGGAAGCGGCTGCCAGGGGGTAAACGTGCCGGGAACCTGATTCCACGGTACGGCTTCATCATAGGTATGCAGATATTTACGCGACTGGCCTTTACCCGTCTGCCCGTACTCAATAAAGGTATGTTCCAGTAGGCTGAAGTCATTGGCTTCAGGCCCGAAATAACTGATATGCCGCCCGGCGTCACGCGCTTTGCGGATCGCCATGTCCATTTCCGGGCGGGTGTAACGATGAAAACTGTCGCCTTCCACCTCGGCGGCGTGCAGATTTAACTGCGCGAAAATTTTACGAAACGCGAGGCTGGTGGTGGTGGTCCCCGCGCCGCTTGACCCTGTTACTGCTATCACCGGATGTTTGGCTGACATGGCAACTCCATGATTGAGCTTTAGTAATAATGTATTGTCGGCAAAGGCGTTTTATTCGCGAAACTGCTTTTTCGGCATAATATTGACCGTTTCATGTAATTCAGACCATACCAGCACGGCCTCGCCGGATTGCAGTTGGCGTTTTACGTCAGCGACTTTTTGTTCAAGCGAACGTTCATGTTCACCATAATCGGTGCCTTCGCGCAACACAAAGCTTTCGATCAGGTTGTCCAGCGTGTCGGGGGCCAGCCCCTGCCAGGGAATGATCATGATGACGCCTCCAGGTACGTTGTCAGCCAGTCAGGAATTCGGCGTTCCAGCCACATTTCAGGGCGCAGCGGCGTACCGCCGATAAATCCTACGTGTCCGCCATGCTCAGTTAGCTGATACTCCACCTGCGGGGGCAGATCTTCCGCTTTAGGGATCACATGATGATCCATAAACGGATCGTCTTTAGCGTGAATAATCAGCGTCGGTTTAGCAATCTGGTTAAGCAACGGCATGGCGCTACACTGACGATAGTAGTCGATGGCGTCGGCAAAGCCGTGAATTTTCGCGGTGATCAGGTCGTCAAACTCGCGAATACGGCGCATTGATTTCAGTTGCGCCAGATTCACCGGCAGCGACCCGGGATACGCCGCCAGCTTGCGTGACGCATTCGCTTTTAACAGATTAAGCAAATAACGCTGATAGACGCGGGAAAACCCTTTGTCCATGTGGTAGCTACAGGCTTCGAGAACAAAGGGCGCAGAAACAATCACCGCCGCCTCGATGGGAATATCGCGGCCTTCTTTCGCCAGCAGGCACGCCAGCATATTACCGCCGAGCGAATAGCCCACGGCGGCTGTCGGAACGGTGCCGAACTCCCGCTGTAGCCAGCGTAAAAACCAGGCTCCGTCCTCCGTTTCACCGGAGTGGTAAATACGATTCAGACGGTTGGGTTCGCCGCTACAGCCGCGAAAGTGCATCACCACGCCCAGCCAGCCGCGCTTTTGCGCCGCCTCAATCAGCCCGTGGGCATAGGGGCTGTTCAGGCTGCCTTCCAGACCGTGAAAGACCACCAGCCGCGGTTTATGCTTTGCCTGTTGCGGTTCTTCGCTCCATGCCAGATCGACAAAATCGCCGTCCGGTAGCTCCAGCCGCTGCCAGTGGGCGTTGAACTTCACTTTGCGGCGGATTAAGCGCGGCAGCATAGTTTGTAAATGGCGATTACGAATGCCACGCATGGGAATAAATTCATGCGAGTCATTGACAGGCGGGGTCATTTCTGTGGACGTGATCTCAACCATAGCACCAGAACAATTGATAATTGGAAACAATACTATACCGCGCATAAGGTTCACAGATTAGTCAATATGTGATTTTACGTTCAATTGGTCGTCTGGCGAAATAAAATTGCGCCTCATTTCACCAGAGGGGGCGGTATGCAAGGCGCGCGCAATACCCCACAGAAATCGCGTGAACCTCTGCATCAGCCGAATTAATCGTGGTAGTGTGGCAACACGATAGTTATGTGACTCAAGGAGAAGGCATGTCGAAGACACTTTTACAGATCCATTTTAACTTTAGCGGCCCTTTTGGCGAGGAGATGACTCAGCAACTGGTCGGGCTGGCGGAGTCTATCAATGAGGAGCCGGGCTTCATCTGGAAAATCTGGACAGAAAGCGAGAAAAACCAGCAAGCTGGCGGCATTTACTTGTTTGAATCCGAAGAAACGGCGCAGGCTTATATTAAAAAACACACTGCGCGTCTGAAAAATCTTGGCGTTGATGAGGTGACGTTTACATTATTTGGCGTGAACGACGCGCTGACGAAAATAAATCACGGCAACCTTTGCCGCTAAATCACATAACGCAGGCTTCTGTTCCGGTGCTGCCGACCGCAACGGTAACCTTTATATCGGGGCGAGTACCGAAGAGGCCTTTATGGACGAACAGCGGACAACGAACGTTCTCTTCCAGCGTGTGCAGCGCCTCGGCGGTGCGGGCGATGTTACCCTTCTCCACAAGCATCATGAAGATGGTGAGCTTGCGGAAGGTAATGTCATCGGTGATTGACAGGTTCATCGTCCGCTCCGTGCGTTAGAGCCTATCCCAGTAGGCGTAATTGTTGAAGCCAGTTTGGGGCAGGACAGCGCGCAGAAACCGGAGCGTACACATAGTACGTGAGGATTTCGAGCACTGCCCGGCCCTAAAATGGCGAATAAAATAGCCTAATGGGATAGGCTCTTAGTCGTTCTGCATCATCTGCTCAAGCTGTTCCTGCGCCTCAAGCCATGCCATTTCACATTCTTCCAGCCCGGATTTGGCGCTGGCCTGCAGTTGCAGACACTCGGTCATCTCCGCTTTACGGCTGGGGTCATACAGGCTGCTGTCGCCGAGCTTCTCTTCCGCCTGCGCTAACTGGGCGTTGAGCTTTTCCATCTCTTTTTCCAGACGGGTAATCTCTTTACGCAGCGGCTGCGTCAGAGTGCGTAGCTCGGCTTCGCGACGCTTCTGATCTTTGCGTGACTGGGCGCTGTTGGCGTTGTTTTCCTTCGGCGCGTCGTCGGCCTGGTTTTCCTGCTTCTGCACGTCGCTCAGCCACTGCTGATAATCTTCCAGGTCGCCGTCGAACGGTTCGACCTTTTTGTCGTGAACCAGATAGAGGTCGTCAGTGGTGGAGCGAATCAGGTGGCGGTCGTGCGACACGACGACCAATGCGCCTTCAAAATCAATCAGCGCTTCGGTGAGCGCCTGGCGCATGTCGAGATCCAGGTGGTTGGTCGGTTCATCGAGCAGCAGCAGATTTGGACGCTGCCAGACGATCAGCGCCAGTACCAGGCGCGCTTTCTCGCCGCCGGAGAAACGTTGCGTCTCTTCCGTTACTTTGTCGCCCTGGAAACCGAAGCCGCCGAGATAGTCGCGCAGCTTCTGCTCCAGTTCCTGCGGCGCCAGACGCGCCATATGCTGCAACGGGGATTCATCGGCGCGCAGGAACTCCAACTGGTGCTGGGCGAAGTAGCCGAGCTTAATGCCTTTGGCGAGGCCGATTTCACCGTGCAACGGTTCCAGTTCGCCCGCCAGCAGCTTGATCAGCGTCGATTTCCCCGCGCCGTTGCGGCCCAGCAGGCCGATACGCGAGCCGGGCACCAGGTTCAGCTTGATGGATTCCAGAATGATGCGATCGCCATAACCTGCGCTGACTTTTTCCATCTTCAGCAGCGGGTTCGGCAGGCTTTCCGGCGCGCGGAAGCTGAAATGGAACGGGTTGTCGACATGAGCCGGGGCAATCAGCTCCATACGCTCCAGCATCTTGATACGGCTTTGCGCCTGCTTGGCCTTGGTGGCCTTGGCGCGGAAACGGTCGATGTAGCTTTGCAGATGCGCCACACGCTCCTGCTGACTCTCATACATCGCCTGCTGTTGCGCCAGGCGCGTGGCGCGCTGAACTTCAAACGCGCTGTAGTTGCCGGTGTACTCGAACAGAGTCTGCTGTTCGATATGGATAATTTTATCCACTATCGGGTCAAGAAAATCGCGATCGTGGGAGATCAAAATCAGGGTGCCCGGATAGCTCTTCAGCCATTTTTCCAGCCAGATAACGGCATCCAGATCGAGGTGGTTGGTCGGTTCGTCGAGCAGCAGTAAATCGGAACGGCAAATCAGCGCCTGGGCCAGGTTAAGGCGCATCCGCCAGCCGCCGGAAAAGTCGCTGACCGGATGTTCCAGCTGATCGTTAGAGAAGCCGAGACCGTGTAGCAGGCTGGCGGCGCGCGAGCGAACGGTCCATGCGTCGATGGCGTCCAGCTTACCGTGTATGGAGGCGATAGCATGTCCGTCGTTACGTTCGTTGGCGTCGTTAAGCTGCGCCTCCAGATGCCGGTATTCACGGTCGCCGTCAATGACATACTCAATCGCTGGCTGAGGCAACGCAGGTGTTTCCTGATTCACCCACGCTAATTGCCAGGTTCCGGGCAGGGTAAAACTCCCGGCATCGGCGCTGATTTCATTTTTTAGCAATGCCAGCAGGGTAGATTTACCGCAGCCGTTTTTACCCACCAGGCCGACTTTCTGGCCTGGATTAATGGTAGCCGAGGCATTGTCCAGTAGGACGCGCACGCCGCGACGAATTTGTAACGAGGAGAAAACAATCATAAGGCGCCGTATGTTCAGACTATGTTAATTTATCATTATGATAATGTAATATTCGGGCGTACCGCCGCGCTGGAGCGCAATGGTAGCTCAAAACAACAACGATACACAAAATCATTCAGGCCGCCTTTGGTGAGGGACAAGAATATCTCTCATTAATCCCCAGCGGCGGACATAGAGTACGTTCCTGAGTTGACCAAACGCTATCAACGTAGAAGCGGCCTGAAGAATGGCATGTATCGACCCAAAACAACCGGGAGGGGGATTGATGTCTCAGCCAGCGAAAGTCTTGCTGTTGTATGCCCATCCGGAATCTCAGGACTCGGTTGCTAACCGGGTACTGCTTAAACCGGCCATACAGCACAATAACGTAACCGTGCACGATCTTTATGCGCGCTATCCTGATTTTTTTATCGACACGCCCTATGAACAAGCCCTGTTACGTGAGCACGACGTCATTGTTTTTCAGCATCCCCTTTACACCTATAGCTGTCCGGCTTTACTGAAAGAATGGCTTGATCGCGTTTTGAGTCGGGGGTTCGCCAGCGGACCAGGGGGAAACCAACTGGTGGGAAAGTACTGGCGTAGCGTGATTACGACCGGCGAGCCGGAGAGCGCTTACCGGTATGACGCGCTAAACCGCTATCCAATGAGCGATGTACTCCGCCCTTTTGAACTGACCGCGGCCATGTGCCGGATGCACTGGATGCCGCCCATTATTGTGTACTGGGCGCGCCGCCAGTCGCCGCAGACGCTGGCCAGTCATGCGAAAGCCTATGGCGAGTGGCTGGCGAATCCTGTGAGCGCGGGAGGCTATTGATGGAAGGTGCTGATTTATTGACCGCGGGAGTGTTGTTCCTCTTCGCGGCGGTGGCGGCGGTGCCGTTAGCCGCCAGGCTGGGCATCGGCGCGGTGCTAGGGTATTTGCTGGCGGGAATCGCCATCGGTCCGTGGGGGCTGGGATTTATCAGCGACGTTGACGAGATCCTGCACTTTTCCGAACTGGGCGTCGTGTTTCTGATGTTTATCATTGGTCTCGAACTCAATCCGTCCCGGCTTTGGCAACTGCGGCGCTCTATCTTCGGCGTCGGCGCTGCTCAGGTGCTGTTAAGCGCGGCGGTGCTGGCGGGATTATTGATGCTTGCTGATTTCTTATGGCAGGCGGCGGTCGTCGGCGGGATTGGCCTGGCGATGTCTTCGACGGCGATGGCGCTACAACTGATGCGCGAGAAAGGCATGAATCGTAGCGAGTCCGGGCAGTTAGGGTTTTCCGTCTTACTGTTTCAGGATTTAGCGGTGATCCCCGCGCTGGCGTTGGTGCCTTTACTGGCGGGATCGGTCGACGAGCATTTCGACTGGTTTAAAGTGGCAATGAAGGTACTGGCTTTCGCGGTAATGCTGATTGGCGGTCGTTACCTGCTGCGCCCGGTATTTCGTTTTATTGCTGCGTCCGGCGTGCGGGAGGTCTTCACTGCCGCGACGCTGTTGCTGGTGTTGAGCGCCGCCTTATTTATGGACGCGCTGGGACTGTCGATGGCCCTGGGAACCTTCATTGCCGGCGTTTTACTGGCAGAGAGTGAATACCGGCATGAGCTGGAAAACGCTATCGATCCCTTTAAAGGTTTACTGCTTGGGCTGTTCTTTATCTCCGTCGGTATGTCGCTAAATCTCGGCGTACTTTATACCCATTTACTGTGGGTGGCGGCGAGCGTTGTTATTCTGGTCGTCATAAAAATGCTGACGCTGTATCTGCTGGCGCGGTTATATGGAATAAGAAGTTCTGAACGGATGCAGTTTGCCAGCGTGCTGAGTCAGGGGGGCGAGTTCGCTTTTGTGCTCTTTTCTACCGCCTCTTCTCAGCGCCTGTTTCAGGGCGACCAGATGGCGTTATTATTGGTGACTGTCACGTTATCAATGATGACCACACCGCTACTGATGAAAGGGATTGATAAGTGGTTATCGCGCCGTCTTAATGGCCCGGAAGAGAATGATGAAAAGCCGTGGGTTGAGGATGATAAGCCCCAGGTGATTGTCGTCGGCTTTGGCCGTTTTGGTCAGGTGATCGCTCGCTTATTGATGGCGAATAAGATGCGTATCACCGTGCTGGAACGCGATATCGGCGCCGTTAATCTGATGCGCAAATATGGTTATAAAGTGTATTACGGCGACGCTACACAAGTCGAGCTGCTGCGTTCTGCGGGCGCGGAGGCGGCGGAGTCGATAGTCATCACGTGTAATGAACCGGAAGACACGATGAAGCTGGTGGCGCTGTGTCAGCAGCATTTCCCTCATCTGCATATTCTTGCGCGAGCGCGTGGACGTGTGGAGGCCCATGAGTTATTACAGGCTGGCGTCACGCAGTTTTCCCGTGAAACGTTTTCCAGCGCGCTGGAATTGGGACGTAAAACTCTGGTGTCGTTAGGTATGCATCCGCATCAGGCGCAACGCGCGCAGTTGCATTTTCGCCGGCTGGATATGCGAATGTTGCGGGAGCTGATCCCGGAGCATAGCGACATGGTACAGATTTCGCGCGCCAGAGAGGCCCGACGCGAACTGGAGGAGATTTTTCAGCGCGAAATGCAACAGGAACGGCGCCAGTTGGATGGCTGGGATGAATTTGAGTAGGGGTAAAACAATGGCAATCCGTAAACGTTTTATTGCAGGCGCGAAATGTCCGGCCTGTCAGGCGCAGGACACAATGGCGATGTGGCGTGAAAATAATGTCGATATTGTTGAATGCGTTAAGTGCGGGCATCAAATGCGGGAAGCGGATAAAGACGTTCGCGAGCATGTTCGCAAAGAAGAGCAAGTGATCGGGATTTTTCATCCGGACTAGCGATATGCCGCAGGTTTTTTTAAGCTAAGGGGTACACGGCTGCAGAATTCCGCTACAATCTGCGCCACTATTCTTCCCATGCTCAGGAGATATCATGAAAGTAGCAAAAGACCTGGTGGTCAGCCTGGCCTATCAGGTACGTACAGAAGACGGTGTGTTGGTTGATGAGTCTCCGGTGAGTGCGCCGCTGGATTACCTGCACGGTCACGGCTCCCTGATCTCTGGTCTGGAAACCGCGCTGGAAGGCCATGAAGTTGGCGACAAATTTGATGTCGCTGTTGGCGCGAACGACGCTTACGGCCAGTATGACGAAAATCTGGTGCAGCGTGTGCCTAAAGACGTCTTTATGGGCGTTGATGAACTGCAGGTAGGGATGCGTTTCCTGGCGGAAACCGACCAGGGCCCGGTACCGGTAGAGATTACCGAAGTGGAAGACGATCACGTTGTGGTTGATGGTAACCACATGCTGGCGGGCCAGAATCTGAAATTTAACGTAGAAGTTGTTGCGATTCGTGAAGCGACTGAAGAAGAACTGGCTCACGGTCATGTTCACGGCGCGCACGATCACCACCACGATCACGGTGAAGATGGCTGCTGTGGCGGTCATGGTCATGACCATGGTCACGAGCACGGCGGCGAAGGCTGCTGCGGCGGTGGTGGTAAAGGCGGCTGCGGTTGCCATTAATCCCCGTCGTCTTTCAAGCCACCGCGGTGTTGGCTACGCTTTCAAACCCCGGTCACATAGTTATCTATGCTCCCGGGGAATTTTCAAGCTTGCCGCCTTGCTGTGACTCGAAATCCTTAGGGTATTATCATTGGTTCCGATAAATCATCGGGCACAAAAAAAGCGGGTTATCCCCGCTTTTTTTTCGTCTCAATAATGCGGCGGCGGCGTTTCTTCTGCCTGAGAGGCGATATTTGACGGCTGACTGGCTTTTAACTTTTCCGTGAGCAAACGCAGATGATCGCGCAGCTTCGCCATCTCCATTTCATGTGCGGTTACCGTCAGGTTTAGTTCTTCTATGGTAATCTCCTGGAACGCCAGACGGCTTTCCAGTTCAGCCAGACGAGCTTCCATCGTGATATCCTGCATGATGTACCTCTTTATGTTGTCTCCGTCGGCGGATTCTACTTAACTTTACCGGCTTTCACAGCAACCATTACGCGCCCTACGAAACTAATTTAAACAAAAAGAGTCTGAAAAGAAGTGATAATAGGGCGTGTTCGTATGTTGATTTGTTCTGCAACGATTTATAGTACGCTTCTTACGTAAGTTAACATGGGGCGAGATGCCCCGGCCCTGGAGATATGGATGAAATCACTGTTTAAAGCCACGCTGCTGGCAACTACGATGGCCGTTGCTATGCACGCACCGATCACTTTTGCTGCTGATGCGGCGAAACCGGCAGCTACCGCTGATAGCAAAGCAGCATTTAAAAACGACGATCAAAAAGCGGCTTATGCGCTGGGCGCCTCGCTGGGTCGTTACATGGAAAATTCGCTTAAAGAGCAGGAAAAGTTGGGCATCAAACTGGATAAAGATCAGTTGATTGCCGGCGTTCAGGATGCCTTTGCCGATAAGAGCAAACTGTCCGATCAGGAAATTGAGCAAACGCTGCAGACGTTTGAAGCACGCGTGAAGAGCGCTGCTCAGGCGAAGATGGAAAAAGACGCTGCCGATAACGAAGCAAAAGGTAAAGCGTTCCGCGACGCTTTTGCTAAAGAGAAAGGCGTGAAAACCTCCTCTACCGGTCTGCTTTACAAAGTAGAGAAAGAAGGCACAGGCGAGGCGCCGAAAGATAGCGATACCGTTGTGGTGAACTACAAAGGTACGCTGATCGACGGTAAAGAGTTTGATAACTCTTACACGCGCGGCGAACCGCTCTCCTTCCGTCTGGACGGCGTTATCCCTGGCTGGACTGAAGGCCTGAAAAATATTAAGAAAGGCGGCAAGATCAAGCTGGTTATCCCACCGGCGCTGGCCTACGGTAAAACGGGCGTTCCGGGTATCCCGGCGAACTCCACCCTGGTATTCGACGTAGAGCTGCTGGATATCAAACCAGCGCCGAAAGCGGATGCCAAACCTGCCGATGCGGCTGACGCTAAAGCCGCAGATGCTGCTAAAAAATAAAAACTGAGAGCCGCCGCTTGTAATAGCGGCGGTTTTTTTTATTCAGGCCGGATATATTACTCACCATAATTTGATTTGCGGATAACGGCGCTTGCGCTGGTCGTTAAGGGCGAGACCGTAGGCTGAATGACCGCCAACGCACACGTAGTCTGAAATAGACGAGCAAATTAGTACTGGAAAGATGAACCCTCACTGTATTAATTTAATCATCCGCGTAAATAATGAGCCTGCCCTGAAAACATAACGACAGGCTCCTGAAAAGGAGTGTTTTTTTTCATGTCCAGGTCGCTTTTAACCAACGAAACCAGTGAACTTGATTTGCTGGATCAGCGTCCCTTCGAGCAAACCGACTTCGATATTCTGAAATCCTACGAAGCGGTAGTGGACGGGTTAGCGATGCTTATAGGTTCCCATTGTGAAATCGTATTGCACTCTTTGCAGGATCTAAAATGTTCAGCCATTCGTATTGCCAATGGCGAACATACGGGCCGTAAAATTGGCTCGCCGATTACCGACCTGGCGTTGCGTATGTTGCACGACATGACAGGGGCGGACAGTAGCGTGTCGAAATGCTATTTCACGCGCGCGAAAAGCGGTGTCTTGATGAAGTCGTTGACGATTGCCATTCGCAACCGCGAGCAGCGCGTCATTGGTCTACTGTGCATCAACATGAATCTTGATGTGCCATTTTCACAGATTATGAATACCTTTATTCCGCCGGAAACGCCGGAAGTCGGCTCAGCGGTTAATTTTGCCTCCTCAGTCGAAGATTTAGTCACCCAGACGCTGGAGTTCACGATCGAAGAAGTGAATGCCGATCGTAATGTCTCTAACAATGCGAAAAATCGTCAGATCGTCCTTAACCTGTACGAAAAAGGCATTTTCGATATTAAAGACGCCATTAACCAGGTAGCCGATCGTCTGAATATCTCAAAACACACGGTTTACCTCTATATTCGCCAGTTCAAAAGCGGCGATTTTCAGGGGCAGGATAAATAATGCGTTATGCCATTATGGTCACCGGGCCGGCATATGGCACCCAGCAGGCCAGCAGCGCATTGCAGTTCGCCCACGCGCTGCTCAATGAGGGGCATGAGTTAGCCAGCGTCTTTTTCTATCGGGAAGGGGTCTATAACGCCAATCTCCTGACCTCGCCGGCGAGCGATGAATATGATCTGGTACGCGCCTGGCAGAAATTGAATACGCAGCATGGCGTAGCGCTGAACATCTGTGTCGCGGCGGCGCTTCGTCGCGGTATTATTGATGAAACTGAAGCCGGCAGACTGGAGTTGCCGTCCGCCAATCTTCAGCCGGGCTTTACGCTAAGCGGACTGGGCGCGCTGGCGGAGGCATCTCTCACCTGCGATCGGGTGGTGCAGTTTTAATGAAACGTATTGCATTTGTCTTTTCCACCGCGCCGCATGGTAGCGCCTCAGGTCGTGAAGGGCTGGATGCGCTGCTGGCGACGTCAGCGCTAACGGAAGCGCTGGGCGTCTTTTTTATCAGCGACGGCGTCTTTCAGTTATTACCGGGACAAAAACCAGACGCTGTGCTGGCGCGTGACTATATTGCTACTTTCAAGCTCTTTGATTTGTACGATATTGATCAATGCTGGATCTGCGCGGCATCGCTGCGCGAGCGTGGTCTGGAAAACGTTAATTTTGTGGTAGACGCCACGCCGCTGGAACCCGTGGCGTTACGCCGCGAGCTTGGCAACTATGATGTCATCCTGAGATTCTGAGGCGTTTATGCTGCATACCTTACCTCATTGCGCTTCGAGCGTTGATTTTCCCGCTTTGCTGCGCCTGCTAAAAGAGGGCGATGCGCTTTTGTTGCTCCAGGATGGCGTTACCGTCGCGATTGAAGGTAACCGCTTCCTTGAAAGTCTGCGCGATGCCCCCATAACGGTCTATGCCTTGAAAGAAGACATTGACGCCCGCGGCCTGGGTGGTCAAATTTCAGACAGTGTCGTCAGGGTTGACTATACTGAGTTTGTCAGACTCACGGTTAAGTATGCCAACCAGATGGCCTGGTGATGGCGGGATCGTTGTATATTTCTTGACACCTTTTCGACACCGCCCTAAAATTCGGCGTCCTCATATTGTGTGAGGGCGTTTTATTACGTGTTTACGAAGCAAAAGCTAAAACCAGGAGCTATTTAATGGCAACAGTTAACCAGCTGGTACGCAAACCACGTGCTCGCAAAGTTGCGAAAAGCAACGTGCCTGCGCTGGAAGCATGCCCGCAAAAACGTGGCGTATGTACTCGTGTATATACTACCACTCCTAAAAAACCGAACTCCGCACTGCGTAAAGTTTGCCGTGTTCGTCTGACTAACGGTTTTGAAGTGACTTCCTACATCGGTGGTGAAGGTCACAACCTGCAGGAGCACTCCGTGATCCTGATCCGTGGCGGTCGTGTTAAAGACCTCCCGGGTGTTCGTTACCACACCGTTCGTGGCGCGCTTGACTGCTCCGGCGTTAAAGACCGTAAGCAAGCTCGTTCTAAGTACGGCGTGAAGCGTCCTAAGGCTTAATGGTTCTCCGTTAAGTAAGGCCAAACGTTTTAAATTAATGTCAAACTAAACTCGTAGAGTTTTGGACAATCCTGAATTAACAACGGAGTATTTCCATGCCACGTCGTCGCGTCATTGGTCAGCGTAAAATTCTGCCGGATCCGAAGTTCGGATCAGAACTGCTGGCTAAATTTGTCAATATCCTGATGGTAGATGGTAAAAAATCTACTGCAGAATCAATCGTATACAGCGCGCTGGAGACCCTGGCTCAGCGTTCTGGTAAATCTGAACTGGAAGCTTTCGAAGTCGCTCTCGAAAACGTTCGCCCGACTGTAGAAGTTAAATCCCGCCGTGTAGGTGGTTCTACTTATCAGGTACCAGTTGAAGTCCGTCCGGTCCGTCGTAATGCTCTGGCAATGCGTTGGATCGTAGAAGCTGCTCGTAAACGCGGTGATAAATCCATGGCTCTGCGCCTGGCGAACGAACTTTCTGACGCTGCAGAAAACAAAGGTACTGCAGTTAAGAAACGTGAAGACGTTCACCGTATGGCAGAAGCCAACAAGGCGTTCGCACACTACCGTTGGTAATCCCTTCGGAGTCATAGTCACCAGGCGGGCGCTTCAGGTAAGTCGCCCGTTTTGGATAACTTAACTGAACGCCTAAAGATATCAACGAGGAATCAAATGGCTCGTACAACACCCATCGCACGCTACCGTAATATCGGTATCAGTGCGCACATCGACGCTGGTAAAACCACTACTACCGAACGTATTCTGTTCTACACCGGTGTAAACCACAAAATCGGTGAAGTTCATGACGGCGCAGCTACCATGGACTGGATGGAGCAGGAGCAGGAGCGTGGTATTACTATCACCTCCGCAGCGACTACTGCATTCTGGTCTGGTATGGCTAAGCAGTATGAACCGCATCGCATCAACATCATCGACACCCCGGGGCACGTTGACTTCACTATCGAAGTAGAACGTTCCATGCGTGTTCTCGATGGTGCGGTAATGGTTTACTGCGCAGTTGGTGGTGTTCAGCCGCAGTCTGAAACCGTATGGCGTCAGGCAAACAAATACAAAGTTCCGCGCATTGCGTTCGTTAACAAAATGGACCGCATGGGCGCGAACTTCCTGAAAGTTGTTGGTCAGATCAAAACCCGTCTGGGCGCGAACCCGGTTCCGCTGCAGCTGGCAATTGGTGCTGAAGAAGGTTTCACCGGCGTTGTTGACCTGGTGAAAATGAAAGCCATCAACTGGAACGATGCCGACCAGGGCGTTACCTTCGAATACGAAGATATCCCGGCTGACATGCAGGACCTGGCTAACGAATGGCACCAGAACCTGATCGAGTCCGCCGCAGAAGCTTCTGAAGAGCTGATGGAAAAATACCTGGGTGGTGAAGAACTGACTGAAGAAGAGATCAAACAAGCTCTGCGTCAGCGCGTTCTGAACAACGAAATCATCCTGGTAACCTGTGGTTCTGCATTCAAGAACAAAGGTGTTCAGGCGATGCTGGATGCGGTAATTGATTACCTGCCATCCCCGGTAGACGTACCTGCGATCAACGGTATTCTGGACGACGGTAAAGATACTCCGGCTGAGCGTCACGCAAGCGACGACGAGCCGTTCTCTGCGCTGGCGTTCAAAATCGCTACCGACCCGTTTGTGGGTAACCTGACCTTCTTCCGTGTGTACTCCGGTGTGGTTAACTCTGGTGATACCGTACTGAACTCCGTGAAAACCGCACGTGAGCGTTTCGGTCGTATCGTTCAGATGCACGCCAACAAACGTGAAGAGATCAAAGAAGTTCGCGCGGGCGACATCGCGGCTGCTATCGGCCTGAAAGACGTGACTACCGGTGACACCCTGTGTGATCCGGAAAACCCGATCATTCTGGAACGTATGGAATTCCCTGAGCCGGTAATCTCCATCGCGGTAGAACCGAAAACCAAAGCTGACCAGGAAAAAATGGGTCTGGCTCTGGGCCGTCTGGCGAAAGAAGACCCGTCATTCCGCGTATGGACTGACGAAGAATCTAACCAGACCATCATCGCTGGTATGGGTGAACTTCACCTGGATATCATCGTTGACCGTATGAAGCGTGAATTCAACGTTGAAGCTAACGTGGGTAAACCTCAGGTTGCTTACCGCGAAGCGATTCGCGCGAAAGTTACCGACATCGAAGGTAAACACGCGAAACAGTCTGGTGGTCGCGGTCAGTATGGTCATGTTGTTATCGACATGTACCCGCTGGAGCCGGGCTCTAACCCGAAAGGTTACGAGTTCATCAACGACATCAAAGGTGGTGTAATTCCTGGCGAATACATCCCGGCCGTTGATAAAGGCATCCAGGAGCAGCTGAAATCTGGCCCGCTGGCGGGTTATCCGGTAGTTGATCTCGGTGTGCGTCTGCACTTCGGTTCTTACCATGACGTTGACTCCTCTGAGCTGGCGTTTAAACTGGCTGCGTCTATCGCCTTTAAAGAAGGCTTTAAGAAAGCAAAACCAGTTCTGCTTGAGCCGATCATGAAGGTTGAAGTAGAAACACCTGAAGAGAATACCGGTGACGTTATCGGCGACCTTAGCCGCCGTCGTGGTATGCTCAAAGGTCAGGAATCTGAAGTTACAGGCGTTAAGATCCACGCTGAAGTACCGCTGTCTGAAATGTTCGGATATGCAACTCAGCTGCGTTCTCTGACCAAAGGTCGCGCATCGTACACTATGGAATTCCTGAAGTATGATGATGCGCCGAACAACGTTGCTCAGGCCGTAATCGAAGCCCGTGGTAAATAAGCCGCAGGGTTAAAAACCAAAATCCCGTGCTCTCTCCTGAAGGGGAGAGCGCTATAGTAAGGAATATAGCCGTGTCTAAAGAAAAATTTGAACGTACAAAACCGCACGTTAACGTCGGCACCATCGGCCACGTTGACCACGGTAAAACTACCCTGACCGCTGCAATCACCACCGTACTGGCTAAAACCTACGGCGGTGCTGCTCGTGCATTCGACCAGATCGATAACGCTCCGGAAGAAAAAGCGCGTGGTATCACCATCAACACTTCTCACGTTGAATACGATACCCCGACCCGCCACTACGCACACGTAGACTGCCCGGGGCACGCCGACTATGTTAAAAACATGATCACCGGTGCTGCGCAGATGGACGGCGCGATCCTGGTTGTTGCTGCGACTGACGGCCCGATGCCGCAGACCCGTGAGCACATCCTGCTGGG